>NZ_JBHILT010000049.1:0-4480 GCF_042193405.1 Bartonella sp. TT110JLCBS | reverse complement strand
CGCTTAGCACCTTCTGTTCTAGATTAGAGTTATCCGTATAAGCAGCAAGGTATGGCTCTCGTTCTGTTGCTTTTGATGCAACATTCAACTCTTTTTGTGATTGATCAACCTTGAGATCTTCTTTTTGAAGTTTTGAAAAACTTGTCTTTGCTCTATCCCAAAGGGATTCAATCTTCTCTTTTTGTTTTTGCAACCATTCTTTATTAAAATCAACGTAAGAGGCTATTTTTTCCCCTAAACCTTGATAAACATCAATCCCTCTATTCTTTGTAAATTTGGCTATATAATCTCTATAATCAGGAGATTCAGAAAAATCGAGAGTTGTTGTTTTAACACCAGACCTAGAAAGAGCTGCTACCAATTTTTCATAGGTATTAGCATGATCAGACCGCTTGATAGCATCAACAAAAGAAGGATCACCGCGTTCTATTAAATCAACATTAAAAACATTTCTTTTAATTTCTTTATTATTAACAACAATAGTTTCTTTATCTTGACGAAGTGATATCTTGTCACCAAGCTCAATACGAGCCCCATCTATCGCAGAGGGAAGATTTACACCATAAACACGTTCAACTCCACGGAAAGTTGCTATATCCGCATAAGGTGTTTTGGTTTTGGCTGTTTCACTAAAAGAAGCATACCCAGCTTCAACAAGTTCACCAGTGATTGTACCTTTAACCTGTTTGTGTTCGTGTAATCGAACGTTTTTAAAATCCTCTTCGGCTACATAAAGATGTGACTGATGCCTATGGCGAGACATTGCAACATAGGAGAGATGTTGATCCATAGATGAGGAGGCTAAAACAAAGACATTATCAACGGTAACTCCTTGACTCTTATGAACCGTAGCCGCATATCCATGATCAACGTTTTGATAGGTCTGATTGGAGAAAACAACTTCTTGGCCAGAGTCAAGACACACTTTTAAAAGCGGTTTTCCTCTTTCATTTTGTGTAGACAAAACAGTTCCCAACATACCATTTTTAACTTTTTGCTTTCCTAATTCTTGGGCATATCTTTCTTCAAATTGAGCATTTTCAAGAAAGATAATTCTGTCACCAACAACAAATTCCCTACGCCCCTTAAGAGTATCAAAATTTGTAACGCTTGCACTATCTTCAGATTTAAGTAAACGAGCATCTTTAAGAGCAGTTCGAATTTCTTCATTTAATTTTTTTACAGACGCATTCGTATGAGCAAGAACAAGTAATTCGTCACCCCGTAAAGTTTTTCCTTCTTCCAGAGCTTTTTTTTCAACTTTTCTTCGTGTATTCATCCAATCTTTAACAAGAGTATTTATGGCTTGGTCACGCGTTTTAGTCTCATGAATGAATCCTCTATTTTTATAATGATCTAAAGCTTCCTTTACTTGTCCACGTGCAAACTGTCGTGATGCATCTTGCCCCCATTCTTCTTTTTGTCTCCTAATACCGGATAATTCTACATAACCAATATTATCAACTACAGCGCGAAATGCCGCTCCAGCCTCAATGGGTTGCAACTGCATATTATCACCAACTAAAACAATTTTTGCGCCTGCTTTTTCAACTTTTTGGACAAAATGCGAAAGTTGTTTTGAAGAAACCATTCCAGCTTCATCAATGACAAAAACATCACCAACCCGTAATTCATCTTTTTTATTTTTCCACGCTAATTCCCACGCAGCAAGAGTTTTACTTTTTATCTTTGAAGATTCTTCAAGACCTTCCGCAGCCTTCCCCGCAAGCGCTGCTCCAAATACACGCTTCCCACTATTAACCCACGCAATATTTGCGGCTTCCAATAGAGTGGATTTTCCAGCACCAGCATAACCAACAACCGCCGCAATACCTTTATCATCTGTAATATGTTGAACGGCTAATTTTTGTTCTTCTGAAAATTTAAATCTATTACTTTTATCTTTATTCTCAACAGACTTTATTGCCTCTAAAACCTGTCTATCTTTTACACCGTGTCCTGTCGTTTGAGACAACGAAACAACACTCCGCTCCATATCATATTCGGTTTTTAATATTTCCTTTGTGGAGTAAATAACTTTATAAGGATTGGAATGATCTTTAATTTTAATCAGGTTATTGCTTTGTTCTAAGCGCACCATAATATCATTAAAGTCATTTGAATTATCAACATATCTATTAATGATCTTAGCAAGATCACCATGATTAAATGTCGACTTCTCAAATGAAATTAACTTCAATACTTCATTAGGGTTTTCTTTAATTTTCTCTACAGATCTCTGTTTTATTTTTTCATTAGCTTGTACCGCATTGCTAGCAAGTCCTTTTTTACTCATTGCATGAGCAGATTGCCCCAAATGAATGGTTGGATCTATAGATAAACCACGCTCTTTGTAAGAACGCATATCTACTTTTATATCATGGCCTGCAAGTGCAAGATGCATCGTTGCAATCTCACCCCATGAGTTGCGTAAATCCTTCAAAGCATCTTTATGACCTATGACGGTTTCATAAACTATACGCTCTTCTTTTCTTATAGCATTCCCTTGTCTATCACGAATAGTAACAAGAGATTTTTTTACTGTTCCATCTTCATTTAAGACAGCTATTTTTTTGGGACCAAAACCATTTTCTAAAACTGGACGTAAAGTATGCATAATATGCACATGTGGATTTCCTTCCTTGTCATGAAAAACCCAATCAGAAACAAGACCACGTGATGAAAAGTTTTCTTTTACAAAGTCTCGTACAAGAGAAATATTTTGATCTCGTGATAACTCTAATGGCAACGCTATAACTATTTCTCTTGCCAACTGTCCATTCACGCGCTCACTATTTTGCACAGTGTTCCACAGCCATTCACTTTTTTTATCATTTGTATCAAAATAACTGAGCTGTTGTGTAATCCATTTTGGAGAACCCTCTGGAATATTCATTTCTGAATGTACAAGGTCTCTATCTTTATCATATCTATGCGTATGAGATCCTTCTAACTCATCAAACATCCTTGTCCTATGGCGATAGGCAGCCGCCGAAATTGCTGATTTTCCAGCACCAATAATTTTAGCTTGTAAATGTGTACTTGCCATAAGATACAATTACCAAAAATTGTGTTTATTTCACAGAAATAATCTATAGCATGAAACGTTTTACTTTAAAACGTATAATTGCGCCTTCAAAAATCTTTTGAAAAAAGACATTTTTTCAGGAGCGCATAAATGCGCACTATCAAGTATTGTTATTGGAGATTTATTCTGTTAAGTAAAAATAAAGATTAAAAAATAAAAGAGAGTTTGAAATGTCACGTAAATCTTTAGAAAAACTTATAGAGGAAAAAAAAGCTCTGGAAGAAAAAAGTAAAAAACTTCTTGAAAGAATTAAAGCTGCTAAAAAACAAGAAGGAGAAAAAATTGCACTATTAGCAGCAGAAGCGGGATTAACAGAATTAAATATAACAAACGATCAATGGAAAAATATTTTCGAGGAGATTAAAGACCGATTTCAAAAAGATCAGCAAAAAACTGAATAATCTTGGGAACTCTATAAAATCACTAAGACGCATTGAAAAAAGGAGGAGATTTTTGAGTGATGAAATAAGACGTAAAGATGCACGTGAAAAAATTATTCTAGGCGGTCTTGTCGTAAAGGCTGGTCTTAAAAATGCTGATAAGTCTTTTATTTTAGGATGTTTAATTCACGCTGCAAAACTTGATACAAATTCAAATGAATATAAAAATTTACAAAAAATAGGACAGCATGCTTTTGCTGATACGCGGGGTCAAAATGATAAACAATCTAAATCGTAAACAAATCATATTTTTAATATGCCCTTTTCTCTTTTCAATCATAATTCTTTTTCTTGTAAACATAACAATAAATAACATTACAGAAAATGGTACTACCCAAGATGCTTATTGGTTTGTTCGTTCAAAACCTCTCGATATTCTCGTCCTTATTGCACTTTCATGTTCTTCATTTATTCTATTACAAAAAAGACATATAAGAAAAAATATCACCATAGCATCATTAATCTCCTTTTGTCTTTTTGCTGCCTACTACAGTATAAATGAATATATAAGACTAAGTCCTTATGTAGGACAAAATAACATGACATGGGCTGATGTTTTTCCTTTCTTTGATAGGATGGTTTTGAGCGGTTCAATCATTGGTATTATTATCCTTGGTTTCACGATGAATCTATCATTGCCAAAAACATCACCTTTGAAAAAATTAAAAAATACGATTTTCGGCAGCGCTCAATGGATGAATATAAAACAACTTGAAATGATCTTTCCAAGTGATGGTGAAGTAGTTATAGGAGAGCGCTATAGAGTCGACGAAGATGTTGTTAAAGATGTCCAATTTAATCCCAAAGACAAAACAACATGGGGGAAAGGTGGTAGCCAGCCATTGTTAACATACAAACTTGATTTTGATTCAACTCATATGTTATTTTTTGCTGGTTCTGGTGGTTATAAAACAACCAGTAATGTTATTCCAACTTGTCTCAAATATTCCGG
>NZ_JBHILT010000048.1:0-4691 GCF_042193405.1 Bartonella sp. TT110JLCBS | reverse complement strand
CTCCACATTCTAAAAGTATTTTATTTCTCCATAATGCTGGAGAAAGTGAGGGAATTGAGTTAACACATCCAGCTATATTTAAGAGAGCTATGCAACTCAACAGTTTTAAGATTTTCTTCATTTTTCCCCTCTTTCAATGGATTTATTTACGATAAAACAGCTCGAAAGCTTGTTGATATTTCCTGTCACCGCTGCTTAAAACAACGGTGAACAATATTGAGATGATTGGTTGAGGAAACAATCCCGCCATTCCAAGTGAAGGCAAGGATGGCGGATTGTTGATCATCACAAACAGCAAAACTTAAGGCTCGCATTCAGGTTGTTCTGGATGCTTTTTACAAAACGGGCTGTTCAAGCGCTTCTTGACACTGCGCTGTGGTATGACAGCACCTGGACGACAAATGGGAAGGTTTTCGGCTCTAAAAGTATAACACCAATTACCTCCCAACTTATCTTTATAACGAAATCCTGCTTGGAGCATGCAAGCATGAATTGTTGCTTTAGCATTAATGCTTATATTTTCACTTTCTGGATCAACATCATAAGGCGTTGGCATACCACATTCTAACAAAGCTTTTCCTACCTCAGTAAAATCAGTAACACTATTTTTCTCCCACATACTCAAATACCCTGGAGCAGGCTTATCAATGTTACATCCAGCGATATTTAACAGAATGAGACCACTTAATAATTTCAAGATTTTCTTCATTTTTTCCTCCCTGAATATTTTGAATAAATTGGCGTACGATTAGGTGAACCATAGCGCGATGTACACGCATAACCTGCATGACCATAACAAGCATGAACACTGGGGTAGCCTTTAAATATTTGCCCTCTCTCTTTCCAGGGACCACTTCCAGGAGGTATTTGCTCAAAAGTGTAAGGATTTTTGCCAATCTTTGTACCCACAAAGTCATTTTTATGATTTTCCAAGTTTACGTAATCCTGCTTTCCATCACTTAAGATATATAACGTATCTGCCATGTTTTGAGTATTATAAGCTGGTCCAAAGAAATTAATCGTTGTTTTCTTTGCTATACCATGAACACCATGCTTTTCTAAATCATGCGATCCATTGCCCGCTGTCATACTGCCGCGGCTATGCGCATCAGTATGCAATCCTATATTGCCAAGGCTATACAACAGATTCTGGTACTTCTTCGTCGAATTGGTCAGAGCACCCAACTTACCTTCTAGAAAATACTGATACCCTGCAATGAACCCCTCTACCAAGAGCGAATCGCTATGAGGGAACATCAGAAAATAGTGCGGATCATTCTTGTTATCAGCCAACTGAACCGCATTATGGGCTGCTTCATCTGGTGTTGTAAGAATACCATTGAGGAAAACATGAACCTTGCCATCAGAACCTTTTTGTAAATTCTGTTGTTCTTCATCCGTTAAATAATGTGCGTGAGGAAACAATCCCGCCGTTCCAAGCAAAGGCAAGGATAGGGGATTGTTGATCATCACTTAAGGCTTGCATTCAGATGCATTTTTATACCTTTTACAAAACGGGCTGTTTAAGCGCTTTTCGACACTTCTCTTCGGGATGACAGCACCAGGCTGACAAATGGGCAAGTTTTCGGCTTTATAGTTTTGACACCAAGTTCCTCCCCATTTATCTTTATAGTGGAATCCTGCTTGAATCATACAAGCATAAGTTGTTGCTTTTGCATTGTTGCTTCTCTCTCTATTTTCTGAATCAGGATCGATAAGACTCGGCATTCCACATTCTAATAAGGCTTTTCCTACCTCAGTAGAATCTGCTCCTGGCTTCTCCCACATATTCACGTACCCTGGAGCAGGTTTGTCAATGTTTTCAATGTCACATCCAGCTATACTTAATAAAACTATCCCACTCAATAATTTAAACAGTGTATTCATTTTTTTCTCCATAAATAACCTAAACCTAAATTATCCAAAATTGCATGAGGTGCATAAATTTTTGTATTATCATTATGATGTGTTCCATAATCACGTTCACACGCATCACCCGCATTACCATAACACCTATGGGTACTAGATTTAAAGCCGCGTAACGCTCGCATTTGCTCTATCATTGGAGTTGCTGGTG
This sequence comes from Bartonella sp. TT110JLCBS, assembly GCF_042193405.1. Lineage (NCBI taxonomy): Bacteria > Pseudomonadati > Pseudomonadota > Alphaproteobacteria > Hyphomicrobiales > Bartonellaceae > Bartonella > Bartonella sp. TT110JLCBS. Next base: position 2,614 of record NZ_JBHILT010000048.1, on the reverse strand, counting down.
GAAATATTGCATAAGGGAACCTTAAGGGTGCCTTATAAAAAGTAGGTAGATTGTGACCAATTCCTGTACCAATGGGATCGAATATATGGTTTTGTAAATAAATATGATCTTTTTTACCATCACTCACATAATAGAGTGCATTCGCTATTGATTGAGAGTTATCAGCTGGTCCAAAAAGATAGATATCTGTTTTTTCTGCTATACCGTGAATGCCATGCTGTTCAAAGTCACGCATTCCATTGCCCACTGTCAAGCTACCACGGCTATGCGCACTAACAATCGCCCCTGTATTACCATAACGATAGACAAAATCTTGTAACTTCTTGGTCGAATTACTCCATTTCCCAAAATACTCATAAATCGCTACTCCGATCTCTACGAGCCTGTCTTTAGCTTGTGGGTGGTATGTAAAATAAAGGGGTTCATGCTCATTATCAGCTAACTGAACCGCATTACGCGCTGCTTCATCTGGTGTGTTAAAAATACCATTATAGAACATACGCCTGTTGCCATCAGAGCCAGCTTGTAAATACTGCTCATCTTCAGCATTTAAAAAGTGATACAGAGTAATATATTCTCCATCGCTGTCTTTTATAGGTTCTCCATTTTCATCGGTTAAATAGAGTACTTTGCCATTTTCATCATGCGCAATCTCACCTACTGGATGCTCTTTAACATTTGCGACTTCGCGCACTTTGTCCCAGTATCCCAATCCTTCATCCGATAAATCATTGATCATATCTACGCGATTATGAACGATCCCCTCAAGCGATGTGGCGTCCACCGGTGCAACGGCTTGGTGGGCTGTAGCGGTGTTGCGGTTGAGAGAGCCAATGATTTGTCCAGCATCTTGCCCCATCGCCCTCTGTCCAGTTGTATCAGTAAGAATGATAGTCCCATCGCTGATAGCAGATTTGGTTTCCCCTTCTGCTGCATCCTTGGCTTTGCCGTGATTTAAAACATTCTTGGCAATGTTCTTTATCGTATCATTCCCAGAAATGCTAAACCCATGGCTGCTGGCTTTAGCATGGGCACTGTTGCTGATATCACTGGTGGTAATGCTTCCAGTGGTCAGGCTGTTTTTATCTGCCGGCGCGGTGCTGGCAATGATGCCTCCGGTCAGCGTTGTTTTGTCTTTAACTATGATATTAAAGCCGCCATCACCCGCTTTGATGCCTGATTGTTCCACAACACTATGATAATCGCTGGAGGATTTATCCTTTTGGAAAGAAGCGCTCATGGAGCCCCCACCACCCGTTTGTCCAGCACCAAACCCAACAGAAACAGAGTTTTGCTTACTGGAAGTTTGTCCCGTATCACTGCGGCTGGTAATGGCAAAATCACCCCCTACTTCCATTTCTACACGCTCTCCAGAAACCACGGCGCCTGCCAATGTGGTGTTTGCCCCACTCGTGGTATGAACAGTGCCGGTGCCTATAATATGGCTGTTTTTGTGTTGAACTTCCTCACTGGAACCTTCCCCTTGACTAAAAGCAGCACTACCCGTTGCCCCTGCGCCACCCGTGCCATAACCGGTGCCAACACTCATTGAAGAACTTTCACTGCTGTTGTGTGTGCTTTGCGTGTTTTGTGCACTTTCAAAGGTGATATCTTCACCTGCTTCCATAGTGATATTTCCGCTCTGTGCATCATTTTCCAGCACATAGATTGGATTGGTACCAGCAATAATATCAGCGCCAACACCATGAATGCTGCCTTTGTGGGCTTGCATGTTAACAGCGCGTCCGCCTTCTATGCTATCTGTCACCGCTGTGGAGACTTGAGAAGAGGCTTCTGTTTTCTCAGTTTTAAAGCCCACGGTTACACTGCCAGATGCACCAGCCATATTGGCAAGAGCATCCTTGGTGGAGCCCCCCAACCCTCCTAATGAGCTACTCAGTCCTTTGGTTGTGTTCCCCTTTTCCCCTGTGTTGCCAGTCAGCCAATTAATAAAGTTCTCTCCTTTATTAAAGAGGTGATTGATTTTCATGCCGGTCAATATGCCATTAATAACTGTATTGTTACCATCCTTATTATTCATACGGTCCGCTGAATCTTTTAAGCCTTGTACCGTGCCAAGGACACCGATATCAACGGAAGTTGTCACACCAGCAAAAGACTTTTCATGTGTCTCTTTGCCGTTAGAGGTATCATAGCTTTCTGATAGGGTGATATTATTGCCAGCATCAATGTTGACATCACGATCCGCCGAAACAATGGTTGCTTGTAAATTCACATCATTGTCAGCAGTAATCTGCACATCTTGGCGTGCCGTGATGTGTGATTGTGTGGAAGTATTTTCCCATTGGTCCCCTGTGTCTTTAGCGCTCGCAATTCCAACACCTACAGAAGCACCGCTAGGGTTCTTTTCAAACTGAAACCCAAAACCTGTACGTTCTTCCTTTGAGCTTGAGGAATGGCTATTATGACCAACAAGCACATTGACATCACGAGCTGCCGAAAGGTTAACATTTTCCCCTGCAAGATCAGAGCCAACAATTTTCACATCTTTTTTCTTGGCAGTGATGTTGATATTGCCATCCGCATTGAGAGAAGAACCTTGATGCTCAAAACTCTCTTCATTTTCTGTCTTTCCCTCACTCCCGTATATCGA
>NZ_JBHILT010000047.1:0-4745 GCF_042193405.1 Bartonella sp. TT110JLCBS | reverse complement strand
TCAAAATTAAGCTGTATATCTGGAATATCTTCCGTGTGGGTAGGATCAATGAATTTACAAGCGGTGGAAAGAATGCCAGTACTAATCATAAAAGCGCTATCAAATTGTGGGTAATCTTTGGCAATTTCGTCGTTATAAAGAATGTCTACTTCACGATCAGCCAATTGATAGCTTGCCATATGGTCATTCTCATTGATTTTCTCGGTTGACCAGCCTAGGCTTTTTAAAAGTGCATGAGCACTTTCCATGGTGAGACGATCATCAGTGTCATCTGCTTCATCCACTTCCTCTGCCACTTCAACAGAAGTTGTTTTAGAAGCAACAGATGCTGCTTGTGGATCCAAGCTTAAAATCGGAGCGTTTTTTGGAAAACCCGCTCGATAACCCCGCGCAAGAGTAAGAGCGTTGTCAATATCATATTTTGTGATAGTATCTACAAAGCCTAGACGGTTTTTTCTTTGAAAACTCTCCTTATAAAACTTAAGTTTTTTGACATTGCCAGTCAAAATAAGTGCAATAAGGTGAAATTCTGCAAGGAAAAATTCACTTTTTGTTGGCAACGCCGTATAATCATAGATGATTTGGTTGGTGTTTTGGTTATCAGCCCATTTAAGAATATCCACACAGATTTGCTTTAGTTTGCCTTCTTCAACTTCAACACTAGAAACTGTATAAACTTCTTCTGCCTCTTTGAGAGCTATATATTGAGGATTCTCGGGAAAAACATCCCTATGAGCAGTGGAAAAGGCAAGTGTTGAAAGTGAAGCCTTGAATATAAGGATCGGTGTTTTTCCTTTTGTATCAAGGCTGTACATTATATTAATGATACGGTCTTTGCTTATAAAATAGGCATTACAATTATAATTTTTGTTGCGATAGACTGTCCAGTTCATCATTTTTAATATTTCAGAAACTGTATTAAGGAGAGCCAAAGATTGTACACCAATACGTGCATCTGCCGCCTCTCGCTCCTTTAAAACGGTCAGATGTCCTTCAGCAAATTGAACAGCGTGATTAACATATTTTTCCACATCATCGTCATCTAAATATTCAGAAATCGTACCTGCTTTTACGGCATTTTGATAGGATTTCAGGACATCAATTTGACCTGTCAATGCTAAACAAGCCAAATGCCAAATCACAGCTGGATAATAGCTATATTTTTGGATAAGCGTTTTGCTTTCTATTGATGCTTGTAAATCTTGGGCACGTGCCCACTGTATCACCCGCTCAGAGATTTTTGTCAACTCTTGCTCATTCAATATCTCTACACAAATATCAATTCCTTTATCAACACCACTAAAAACCCCTCCCTCAATCGTATTAAAAGACTGATAAATATTTGTAGCTGATATCTGCCTACATTTTCTACTATCGTGAATATAATGGCAAGCTACAGAAATATCTTCGTTGGAGATCCCTGCTTCAAGATGAACATTATAATCATAATGAAGACGGATAAAACCAAAATCAAATTGAATAAAACGATCCGGCAAAACTAACCACATTTTCCCAGGCTCTGTGGCAAACCATCCTTGGGTTTTAAGAATGTGCGTTGCTGCTGTGAGACTCATCAAACGCTGTTTCGGTTTTTTGCGTGCTAAAATGTCATCCAATTCATTATTTTTATAAGCTTCAGCAAAAAAGATCATACGCTCAACCTGTGTCATCTTTTCATAATCAGAAAACTCTGGTACACATAATTGAGATATAGATTTGTAATTCCTTAAAGCCTTAATATCGCCGAGTAAGGCTTTTGCAACAAGAGAATGATTAGCAGATTCTTCATGTAATTTTTGCTCAATATCTTGTGCGTGCGCCCAAACTAACACTTTATTCAAAGCTACCTTAACGTGGTTTTCAAAAAATTCTAGTGCTGTAACTCCAAAATTCTCTTCTGAAGAAATCAGCTTATCCTCATATTGGTATCGCGATTTCTTACCGTTAGCGTATTCCCAGCCAAGACAATAGGCAGCTGTAGTAAGACTGACAGAAACCCACAATCTTCCGCTATCCCGTCCATAATCTATAACACCATAGTGAATACGCACGATACGATCAGGGAGATGATAATAAGCAAACATATCATCCATTTCATCGCGATGAGGCTCCCAGCCAAGTCTTTTTAAAATCTCTGTTGCATCTTTGGTTTGCATCGTCATTACCCTGCGTGCTCTTTAATTCTTTTACAGAGAAATTCATAAAAATTACTTGCGTAATACTGAGGATCGCTAGGTGGAAACTTAAGATAGAGCGGACACTCTCCATCCTGAAACTGAGAGTAATCAAAGTAAAAGGTTTCACCAAAATCTGTTCTATTGACAACAAGCTGCTGTGGTTTTGCCAAACCATTTTTTATATCCGTCAAATGATAGAAAACAATATCACCAGCAGGACACTTATCAAAACTTGCGTTATAAATGCTAAAAATTTCATAACCTCCAATTTCTCCTCCTCCATAATTTTTTAAAAAACTTTTGTAGGAAGATGTGAATTGTAAACCAAGAGTTCTCTCAGCTTTTTCAATCAATATATCATCAGGCGCATCCTCCGCAGTGCCAAAGTCGATAACATCCGGATACTTATTAATTAATTGTGCAACATCACCTAAAGTATAAGTTTTCATAGATTATCCCCCCTAAAAAATATTAACGATGCTTGCATTCTTGAAAAGAAAAAAATAATGGTGGTTTAACATTGCAATTTGGAAGTAAAACCACCATACAAAGAAATTTACTTCAAATTATCTGTAATCCTTTTACAGAGGAATTCATAGAAGTTACTTGCATAATATTGTGGATCCTTGGGTGGAAAATCAAAATAGAGCGCACATTCTCCATTCTGAAATTGAGAATAATCGAAGAAAAATGTCTCTCCAAAATCGGTTCTACTAACAATAAGTTGCTGTGGCGTTGCAAAACCATTTTTTCTATAATTTAAGTTTTTATAAACAATATCATCACTACGAACAATCTCAAAGTTTGTATCATAAACGCTACATATTTCCTCACCACAAATTTCCCCTCTTCCATAGTTTTTTAAAAAACTTTTATAGGAAAACGTAAACTGCAAACCAAGAGTTTTCTCTGCTTTTTCAATCAGTGCATCATCAACTGCTTCATCTGTAGAGCCAAAATCGATACTATCGCTATATTTATCAATTAATTGTACAACATCATCTAAAGTGTAAGTTTTCATAATTTGTTCTCCATAAATTGTTATTTTCTAGTTGCTATATCTTTATTTTCATAACCTTTAGCACGTTCTTTCCAGTATTTCTGTCTCCACAAAGCAAATGCATCCCTATCAATAGCTGATCCCATTGTGTTAGGATTAATGTGAATAGCAGAATGATCTTTATTATGAAACGCATTTGTAACTTCTGCTATGGGACCATCATGTGTTTGTAGCATATGGTGTAATTCAATAGGCTCGTTATCGAAACCTATAGGTGCTCTTCCTGTTTTCATTCTTTCAATATTTGTACCTGTCACTTTTTTCTTGTTGACTGTCCAACTAACAATCTGGTTAGGATCAAACAGTTTTTCGCTCTGATAAACTTTGTTTGTCTGAGTGATTTTTTCTCCATTGTTCGTTATTTCAAGCCCAACCTCAATAGGTTTTGACCAGAATTTTTTTCCTGTCCAAAATATTGAGTTGCAATAGCTTCATCGCTCATTTTTTCTAGCGATTGTGCAATTTCTTTCCCCACATGCGCAGTATTTACTTCAGAACTAGTTGCTCCCGTTATAGCCGCTTCTTCAGCTTTAGCAGCAAATTTGATGAGATCTTTTTCTACAAGCTTGCCCGCAAGCTTTACGCCTCCCTTGGCTGCTGAAACAGCACCGTCAGTAAGCACTGTAGAACCCACTATATAAGCCACATCTCCTAATGGTTTACCTAGCATTTCGCCAGATTCAGCACCAGCACTGAATGCGCCATCCCCTCCTTTCTCCATTGTTTCATGTATGTGATCTATATGCCCCCAAAAGGAATCCTTAACTCCTCCCCAGAATTGACCAGCTCCTTCCCAGACATCATCCAACATATGCCCACTCGTGGCCCAAGATGTTGCTGTTCCAATGCCTTGAAGAATATTTTGAGAGATCTCATCAACTGAACTGTTTCCTATTGCCAGACCTAATTCTTTAACGTCATGAGCTGTCTCAGATATTTCGCTTCCTATTGCTTTGGCGACACCAAAAATCGTACCCTTCGCAAAACCTATCTCAAAAATTCTATCTTGCTCTTCACTAATCTCAAACCATTTTTCGTTAACATCTCTTCGACACTGATCATCAGGGCACTCTTCTAACTCTTTCTTCATCTGAGCGCGTTGTGCACTACCCAAAAAGTTATTTGCAGCGGCATTACCAGCGGCATCAGCGCCGGCATCAACATCGCCACCGGCAATGGCAGCGGCACCCCCCCCCCGCAGCCCGTGCAACATCAATGGTGTGGTCTCTAAAGTCAGCAAACTGCGCATTAATCTTTGCGTTTATACGCGCTTCCTCTTCCGCAGTTGGGGTGCGACCGTTTAGATCCCCCATTTCCTCTTTCACAATGCCTTGCACCCATAATTGAAACTGGAGCATAGCAGTGGCTTCACCCACAGCACCCCCCACAGCACCGGCCGTGCAAGCACCACTCGCAACAGCGCCTTTTAAACAGCCAAGACCGGCGTGGGCAACGATCTGTGTGACCGTGTCTATTTTGCCTTCAGCCTTGGCGGTACCGATTTCTTC
>NZ_JBHILT010000046.1:0-4818 GCF_042193405.1 Bartonella sp. TT110JLCBS | reverse complement strand
AAAGGTACTTCCCAGCGGGTTGGCTTCGTTGCGGGGCAGGCTAGCGCGAACTATCGCTAGCGACAGAATTTTCAAATCAACTGTACATTGTACACTTAACTCATTGATAAATAACAAATTTAATGTGTCCTCATATACACACTGTACAATAGTGGATTATTTTTTAGAAAAAGTTTTTTATCACTTGACAAGACAGTATCATTATATCTATTGTCGAATCAGGTGCCTAGAAAACACCTTAAAATACCAAGCGGATTGGTTGCCGAAATAATCAGTCTTCTGAACATTAAAGATTTTGACTCATTATATGCTGTAGCATATAACGGTCTTGTCGGGTGTAGTTACACTATACAATACCCTCACGGGAAAGGTGTGACGACGGACTTGGTACCGTGTTTTCTAGCACCCGGCACTCTTTTAGAGTGTCAATAGAAAACCTCTATTACCAAGGAGTTCACAGTGAACACACTTATAGAAATTAAAGAGCACTGCTAATAGTGCGACCACTCAGACTATGTCTAGCCGTGAGATTGCTGAGTTATGTGGAAAACAACATAGCAATGTTATGCGTGATATAAGAAATATGTTAACTGAATTAGGAGAGAAAAGAGGTGAATTCAAATTTGAAGCCACCTATTTAGACAAGCAGGGAAAGCCTCAAAACTGTTATAACCTCCCCAAGCGTGAATGTTTAATCCTTGTTTTTGGTTACAACACTGCCTTACGAGCTAAAATCATTGACCGTTGGCAAGAATTAGAAAAGCAGGTAGCTGTTCCACAAATGGATCTTGCCAATGCTTTGGAAAACCCTCTTACGATTAAGCAACTCCTTTTAGAGAGTATCAATCAATTAGAAGACTTAAGAAATGAGGTGAGTACACTCAAGCCAAAAGCCGAAGCTTTGGAAGGTCTAAAACGCTCTGATGGTTTGTTTGGTTTAATTGAAGCCGCGAAGATGTTGGAGGGGCGACCAAAAGATTTAACGGATTACTTACGTAAACATGATTGGGTGTATCGACGGGCTCCAGGGGCACCTCTGTTACCTTATCAGGACAAAATAAAGAAAGGATTCATGGATTGTCCCGCTATTACGATTCAAAGACCGGATGGTACAGAAAAGGTGCTGCCTTCAACGAAAATCACATCTAGAGGATTAGCATGTTTGAGAGAACAAATCTTTGGGGGTGTGCAATGAATAGCAGTGTCGACTTCTTATGCGATTTGTGGATAGCGTTGGCTCAATTTTCCAATCATCAAAGCGTTGGATATGGGGATTGTAATGCGCTGGTTCAGGTCATGGGCATGATAGAAAAAGTATTGATTTTAAAACTTCAAGATGAGATGCCAAGTATGCTTAAAATCTTAACAGTTCTAACAGATTTTGGTGATTCAGAGTTACCGCATAGCATGGATTCTTTGTTGCGCACTTACGAACCAAATTTAGAGAGCCCTATTAAAAAAGTTGCTTAAGTTCAAAAACAGAAGTCCCCTCCCCGTTTTCAAAAATGGGGAGGTGGTTAATTGAAATTATAGATTAAGCTGTGAATGAGAACCAAGACGCACTAAAACTAGCCTATCTTGACCAATCAAGCGATAGATCAAAACCAAATCAGGTCGAATATGACAATCCCTATAATCTTTCCAATTTCCAGTTAATGCATGGTCATGATACCAAAGTTCTAAAGGTTGATCATTTGCTAATGCCACAATGACTTGATGCAAATCTGTACTTAAAAGATGCCGATATCGTCCTTTTAATTCACGCTTGAAATCACGTTTGAAAATGGTGGTACGTTCAATCGTCCGCATAGAGATCATCAAATAATTCGTCTACGGAATGAAACTTTTTTAAGTTGCCTTCATCAAGCTCAGCAAAAGCCGCTATGGTTTCTGCATTGGGTTGAAACAAAAAAGAAGGAATAGCTTTATCTTGCGCAATACGTGTCATCAACACTCTCACGACATCACTTACTGACAAACCAGAGGCTTGAATAACTTGATTAGCAACATTTTGAATTTCTTCTGGTACACGCGCTTGAACCATACGACTGGCAGCCATAATGATTTCTCCTCTTGTAACTGTATTTCAATGTAATACAATTGAAGTTTAATTTCAACTGTAAAGCACATTTTTTAGAGTGGCGAGATTGTTTGGCTTAACAACCGCTTGCTTTTTTAAGACTTTTACCCACGTTTACGGCGTTCTTTTGTTACATATTTAAAGAAGGAGGATGGTAAAACATCTTTAGCTGGCTTTAGACGTGCAAGTTCTTCATCTGTCAATGGTGGAGAATCCACGGCTTTCAAATCTTCTTTTGTGTAGCCACATCTTATTTTAAAGTTTTTTTTGAAAACCAATAATTCTCGTGTGACTTGGAGCGTATCCGTTTGCATACCGGAATATACACCCGATTATACCGGATCGTCAATTATCTGTTACGTCTTAAAACTTCATGAGTGAAAAGATCATTAAATCCTACATTCAAATTTATTGATTTTGGCAAATTCGTCTGCTTTTTCAGTTTGTAATATACTAACGTCATAAGCAGCTTGCATGTTGAGCCAAAATTCAGCAGTAGTATCAAAAAAATAGGCTAATCTGAGAGCAGTATCGGGAGTCACTGGACTATTTTCAGCAACAATACGTTCTATTCTCGTGCGTGGAACATTTAATGCTTTTGCAAGGGCATAAGCAGAGAGAGCATATTCTTTTAAATATTCCTCTCGTAAAATTTCTCCGGGATGAATAGCAATATAATTTTTCATCTCGACCTCCTACAGATCAATGATAATCTACGATTTCAACTTCATAAGCGCCATTAGAGCGCCATTCAAAACAAATACGAAACTGGTCATTAATACGAATAGAATATTGACCTTTACGCTCTCCTTTCAATGCTTCTAAACGATTTCCTGGAGGACTGCGTAAATCTTTAAGGTCAACCGCTTTATCGAGCATAAACAATTTTCTTTGGGCTATACGTACTAGAGTTGTTGGAAAACCTTTAGGCGGATTACCTTCTAAAAGATCTTTACAACGCTTATCCGCAAAAGATTCAATCACCAAATCACCTTCATTCACTCTTTTATGTATCATAGCATGATACCAATCTAAAGAAAAGGATGAATGTTGAAAAATATTTAGTAAAAGAGATGGCAATGACAAAGAAGCATCGTGAGGGTCTATCGGTTCGTGCGTTTGCGAAGAAGATGGGGGTTTCACATAATGCGGTAGTTTCTCGGATAAAGACAGGGAAATTTGATAAGGCTCTTTTTGAAGATGGTTCTGTCAATGAAGCGCTTGCAACAGCTATCTGGAATGAGAATCCAACAAAGCGCCCTGCTCCATTTTTAGCGCCTGATGGTCAACCGCGGACAAAGATCAAACAAGCCTCTACAGATGGAGCCAATGAATACAAGATAAAACTGGAGCGAATGCAAGTTGCCCTTGAAAGCGAGAAGATTGCTCTTGAACGCTTACGCGAAACAACCGTTGACCGTGAAGAAGTCAAGAGAGCAGCTCGTGAGTTTGGAAGAGCGCACCGTGATGCTATGTTGAATTTTCCTCATCGTTTTGGTGCAAGCATTGCTGCACAAGTTGGATGTGATGCTGCCAGCCTTATTGGTGCTATTGATTACACTATGAGAACCGCTTTGCTTGAGGCGGTTAATATTCCAGTGCCTTTTCATGATCCTCATTCTCCAGAGTTAGAGAACTTGCAAGAAACGAATAATGGATGACAATGCAGTCGAAGAATTTTTCGCCCATGCCAATAATGCAAGACAACCGGACCCACCGTATACGGTTTCGCAATGGGCGGACAAGAATAGATACCTTAGCACGGTAGCAAGTGCTGAACCTGGATTGTGGAGAACAAAGCGGACCCCCTATTTGCGTGAAATCATGGATAATCTTTCCTCCTACGTGCCAATTGAAACAACTATTGTCATGAAAGGGGCGCAAGTTGGCATGTCAGAGGCAGGATTAAATTTCTGCGGTTATGCTATTCATTATAGTCCAGGACCTGCTCTTTATGTCATGCCGACCGTTGAGACAGCCAAAAAGCTTTCAAAGACGCGGCTTGATCCTATGATTATGGCAAGTCCAGTTTTAAGTGAACGCATAGCCCCAGCACGAGCACGTGACAGCGGGAATACCATGTTTTCGAAAGAGTTTGATGGTGGTGCACTGATGCTTACAGGGGCAAACAGTGCTGCTGGTTTGCGTTCCATGCCTATTCGTTATCTGATTTTAGATGAGGTGGATGCCTATCCTCTCAGTGTGGATAACGAAGGTGATCCGGTGATGATTGCCGAAAAGCGGACCTCAACCTTTGTGCAGAGAAAGATTTTTAAATTGTCCACACCCACCCACCGTGACACAAGCCGTATTGCCAAGGATTTTGTACTAGGAGACCAGCGATATTACAACGTGCCTTGTGATGCATGTGGTACACTCCAGCCGATTGTTTGGTCACAAATCAAATGGCCGAAAGGGGCTCCCGAAAAAGCTGTTTTTGTTTGTGCGCATTGTGGTCATGAACATGCCGAGCACCGAAAAACAGATCTCATGTGTGAAGAAAGAGGAGCATGCTGGGTCCCAACCAGTGAGTCAAGCAGACCCAATTTGCGTTCTTATCATATTTCGGCACTCTATTCTCCTTGGCTTACATGGGGGGAATGTGCAAGAGAGTTTTTAAATGCCAAAGATGATCCGGCACTTTTGCAGCCTTTTGTCAACACAGTGCTTGGAGAGCCATGGGAGGACAGAACAGGCGAAGTTGTTGACCCAGATAGTCTCTATGCAAAACGCGAAGA
>NZ_JBHILT010000045.1:0-4973 GCF_042193405.1 Bartonella sp. TT110JLCBS | reverse complement strand
GATGTTACACTTTATCGCATTCGTGCATTAAGAGACTTTGGTGATGTCAAGGCTGGTGATCTTGGTGGTTTTATTGAAAAGGAAAGCAACTTATCTCATGATGGCAATTGCTGGGTTTACGATAAAGCACGCGTTTTTCAAAATGCAAGGGTTTATGAAAATGGTAAAGTGAAAAGCTTTTTTGTAGACGTTTATGGTGATGCACAAATTTATGGTAATGCTATTTTTGAAGGCATGGAAATAAATGATTATTGTGAGGTTTATGGCAACGCCCATATTCAAGACACTGTTGTAATTGAAGGTAATGCAAAAATTTATGATAACGCCTCTGTAAGTGATAATGCTTATATTTCTGATACATCTGTTATTTGTGGTGATGCTCATGTCGGGGGGTATGCCATTGTTGGTGATGGTGCTTATATTTGTGATCATTCCAGTGTCATTGATGATGCTGTTGTGTATGATGCTGTTGTATCTGGCTATTCTTGTATTCATAGCAATGCCTCTTTATCATTTGGTGATCAAATTCATGATGAGGCAATTCCAAGATTTGGTAGTGATGATGATTATTTTCGTGATGAGTATGAGGATGTTGCGTAAATAAAATAGCAGGTGCGGGGGCGCCTGCTTTCAGAGAGCAATGTAAAAACAAAGGTATTAAAATTTCCATTAAACTCAATAAAACATGGAACATAACTGAAATTATAGGTGTTGGAAATGCTCAATCATGATGATATCGAAAGTGTTGAATTTTGTTTTACTGTAAATGGTAAAAAAATAAAATTTGATAAAGAGACTAATGATAAATTAAAGGAAAATATAGATTGGGAGAAATTTTTATCGCAATTATTCGTTGATAAAGAATAATAAGCCCTCTGGGACAAATGCATGTATTTTATAGGGGATATAAAAATGCCAAAAATTTTTATTGTATATAATAATCATACTATTTTAGAACAAACTGAACGTATTCTTTTTAAGCTTGGATTGGAACCATACGTTCTGAAATTTGGTAGTGATGATTTAACTACTATTGAGGATTTTAAACAAGAAATTAGTATGCAAACTAATTCTCCAAAATTTGGTATTGTGTTACTTACTCCCGATGAGATTGGCTATGCAAAATCTGCTGATAAAAAAGACGCACAACCGCGCGCTAATAAAAATGTTATTTTTAAAATGGGTATGTTGTTTCCTATAATTTCTTGCAGAAATATTGCTATTTTAAAACAACGAGATGTTGAAGTGCCTTCAGATTATGAAGGGATTAATTACATTTCTTTTAATGGACACGTAAAAGAGGCTCTCCAAAAACTTATTGAAATATTCAAAACAGCCGGATTCAATTTAGATACACTTAACGACTGAATTTTTTTTGCATGAAGTATACGCACAGTGTCATTTGAAGCGTCATAAATTGCAATATCAGAAAAAACGATCATTTTTTATGAACGAAAATTGTATATTTAATTCCTATTTTTTCTATGCAATAATATATCAGTTTTAATCAAAAATAACCTTTTTACTGAAAATGCCAAAATTTTATGCTTATTTACGTGTTTCTCGTGATGGACAAGATACAGAAAATCAAAAATTTGGATTGTTAGAATATGCTAATAAAAATGGCTTTGCACCACTTCATATTGAGGAAGAAATTGCAAGTAGAGGAAAAGATTGGCGTAAGCGTAAACTTGGTGCTTTAATTGAAAAAGCGGAATGTGGTGATGTTTTACTCACACCGGAGTTTTCTCGTATAGCTGGTTCTTCTCTTGCTGTTTTAGAAATTCTCAAAGCAGCCAGTGAACGTGGTTTAATTGTGCATATAACGAAACAAAACCTTATCATGGATGGAAGTTTACAAAGCGATATCATTGCAAACGTATTGGGTATGGTATCGCAAATTGAACGGCATTTAATTCAAACACGCACAAAAGAAGCCTTAAATGTTGCTCGTCAACGAGGAATAAAACTTGGCCGGCCAAAAGGAAGCAAAGCTACGCAATTAAAGCTGGACAATCACATTGATGAAATTCAAGCATTTATAAATGTTGGTTTATCACAGAGCCGTATTGCTAAGACATTAGGAGTCAGTGTGAACACCTTGCGTTTATTTATTGAACGTAAAAACATCACGCTTACAAAAATAAAGCCTATCATTACCATGCCAAAAACATAAAGGTATATTTTAGTATAGTACTCTACCCTACGATATAATATCATAAGGTATAGTAAAATTAACTGATAAACTTCTCATAGAGGAAATTAATTTTTTCCTATATCCTCTTTCCAAAATTTTGTGCCATTGTCTATCATTAGAGCTAATTGTAGTGCAGCCTCTGGAACTTTACTTTTTATGATATCTCCTCTCTCTGTTTTAACTTCTGTAAATCCATCACGCTGTATTATATCGGGTTTGTTAAAACTATCTATTTTTTGATTAAAAGTTTCAAAAAAATTGCTAACGTTTTTAAAAACTTTATCGTTATGATTTTGAACGTATTTTTTTGGCATTTTTGCTCCTTATAAATTTTTGCTTCTTATAAAAGGTGTACTTTAATACTTTATTATACCTTATAGTATAATACTATACAATACCATACCATACCATATTCTATTTAGAGAGTAACTAAATGCCTGTCATATCCTTTGCTAATTCCAAGGGGGGGAGTGGAAAAACAACAGCTGCTTTGCTCCTTGCTTGTGAACTTGCACATGCTAAACCAGTTACAATTATAGATGCTGATCCTCGCCATCCTATTACCACTTGGTCTGAATTGCCGGGTAAACCAGATAATCTTACTGTCGTTACTAATGAATCTGAAAAAACTATTTTAGATGAAATAGAAATTGCATCTACTCGAGATCCATTCGTAATTGTTGATCTAGAAGGTACAGCATCACGCTTAACTAGTTATGCAATTAGTCAATCTGATTTTGTAATTGTTCCTATGAAGGAACAACAGCAAGACGCTATAGCAGCTATCGAAATTATAAAAGAAATTCACAGAGATATGAAAGCTGTACGGCGTCTTATCGCTTATTCTGTTTTGTTTACGCAATCTAAAGTTGTTGCAAAATCCAGAACTGCTCGTTTTGTATCATCTCAATTTAGAAAAAACCCAGAACTTGATGTTTTTGAAACAGAAATCAATGAACGTGATGCTTTTTCAGCAATCTTTGCAACTGGAGGTTCACATCGTAATCTCAATCCAAAGGAAGTTAATAATTTAGAAACTGCGATTGGCAATGTCGAAGCATTTGTTGCTGAAGTCATTACAAAGCTAAAAAAAGTTCAAGAGAAAGGAAATTAAAGAATGAGTACAGAAAGAAAACCATTAAATTTTTCAGAACTTGATGATTTTAAACCACGGCAAACTCAATCTTCTTTAAACATTATACAACGCAAAGAGGTAGATAAGGCAGCAACTTTCCCAAGTCGTGAACAGTCAGTTGAGATACAATTAAATATCAAAGCTAGCGTAAATATCATTAATCGTTTTAAATTGATGGCTAAACAAGAGCGATATCGCCATGGTGATTTTCTAGAAATATTAATGAATGCTTATAAACAGAGCGATTAGTTTGTACGCTATAATTTTAAAAGTATTCATTTTATTCAGAAAACAAACATAAAACTGCTTTCTGTTTTTTAGGATTAAGTTTTCTAAAACCTTTTAAAAGGAAATATTCTTCTTTACTGGAAATTTCTTCATCATAATGGTACGGAATATTTCTTTTTTGTGAAATATCGGTATAAAAAAAGGAGATATGAACATCTAGTATGTTAGCGATTTCCTGCAAACGTCCAGCTCCTACACGATTTGAGCCTTTTTCATATTTTTGGATTTGTTGGAAGCTTACTCCTAATTTGTTTCCTAACTCTGTCTGAGAAATTCCCATTGAAATGCGTTTATGACGAATTCTTTTGCCTACAGAAATATCATTAAAATGTGGAGTTTTCTTTTGCACTTTAAATTCCCCCCGACCGGGTGCGAGCGCCCTCGCATTGGTATTCCGGGAGTTAAAAGTACTGAAGTTTGAATCAGCTTTTTGCTTTTAGTGCTTAAAGCACCTGGACATAGCAAAAGCTCCCGGAATCCCGGGAAACCCACAGAGTGGGCTAATTTTTATGTTCAAACTTTAAGGCTTTTAATCCCTTATTAATCGCTGCGTATACGATTAAAACATTCGCTTACCAATAAAGTAATTTCAGGAGATTGGCAAATAAAAATAGTTTTTATTTATAAACTTTATTTTTTAATGAGAGGCTATCCGCCTCTCAAACTCTCCGGAACGCTCACCAAAATCATGACATCAGATCCGCGTTTAATGAGAGGACTAACAATCCTTGGTTCTTAGTGTCAAGGAAACCATTACATGGCGCCTAAAGGCGTCCTTGACAAAGAACCTAACGTCTTGTTTTGTCCCTCTCACGCGGCTCCGAAATCATGATTAGAAGGGAGAGCTTTTAGGGCAAATACTACAAAAGAAAGAGATAAAAATTATAAGCTATTTTATGAGATAAATATTTGAAAATATTATAAAAAATGGCAAAAAAAGACAAAAAATAGTTGACAATAAATGGGTATTTTGCTATATTAATACTTAAGTGATCAAAACACTAATCCTAAAGCGAATAGATTACGAAACAATCTTTCTTTGCTTTTCAAAAACTGACTGTCTTTGTATGTTTTAAAAACGTATAATGATTTTGTCGGGTGTAGTTATGTCATATAATACCCTTACGGGGAAAGCATAACAACAGACTTTAGGCTGTGTTTTGAGCACCCGACGCCTTTATAGGTGTCAATTCAAAACATTATTAACCTAAAGGAGTTCATTATGAACGCTATCTCCAAAAAATATGAATTTACAAATGAAACCAAACAAGTTGGTGATGTTACACTTTATCGCATTCGTGCATTAAGAGACTTTGGTGATGTCAAGGCTGGTGATCTTGGTGGTTTTATTGA
>NZ_JBHILT010000044.1:1612-4977 GCF_042193405.1 Bartonella sp. TT110JLCBS | reverse complement strand
TCTGTAAACCAAAAGGGGGTCTCTACCTGTGGACTTCCTGTTATTTGGTCAAATTCTTGATTACACCTTTCCAAGGCATCCCCACTCAAACCTACACACTCTTCGTCTATAGCTCTCTTTCGCCTTGTCACGGGCGCTTCAGAAGAAGAAATATCCCGTTTTTTTCGTGAAGAACGACCATCAGAAGAGGCGGGACCTATAAAATGTTCATGCCCTTTCAAAGAATAGCCTTGAAGACTTGCAAAAGAACGCCAAGGGTCTAAATTGCGTTCATTATCAAGTCCCCGTAAAAATAGCCCCCGAAAATCGGGAACATTAAACGTCGTGGCGCCATCTCCTTCTCCCCACGTCGTTCCTATCGCAGAAAATAAATCCCAATAAACATACCGTGAATAAGCACTCCCATCACATGGCAACCAACCATCCGGCAAACGTTCCATTGCAAACGGTCCTATCAGACCGGAAGGTAAGCGTTTTAAGGAAGAAACTTTGCCCCTTGTCGGGTTGAGAACTTGCCAACCCATAAGCTCTTCATCATACACAAGCGTATAAAGACAGCCATCTTGTATCTCTCCTCCCGATAAGGCTAATAAACCATTTTCTGTCGCCTTATAAACGGGCTTACCGGCTAAATTATTTAAAGCAATTGTTGTCGCCCCAACATTCTTGCCTTTCGCTTTAAAACAAACTGATATGCCATTCTTATACTCTAAAAATGCCGATTGGCTTAAAAGCCTTATCAACGTCGTCTGTTGTTCAGCATCAACCGTAAAAGTGCTTTCAATCACACCACTCGTATCGGATAAATATTCACGCACACGCTGCATCATCACACGAGCGCTATTATTAACCGTGTTAGGGTGCTGTCCCTCTGACCAATTAATTAAAGCATCAGCACCACCATTCTCAGATGCCGTTAAAGACCAATCATAAATCGTGGACATCTGAACCTCACGTCTTGATTCCAAACACAACACTCATATTAATCGGGCGCGTCTCACTTACACCTGAACTTGCCAATGCAACATCACGCATATGAAGGTGGGAATGGGGAAAGGCAAGCTTATGGTGCACGCGTATATCCTCTGCCCGCACACCCAAACGTTCAGCAAGCTTCAACCTTTGCTGGTCATTCAACACATACCCCCAGATGATCGTCATATCACCATGCCAACTCTCTTCCTGATTTTCATCATTCAAAATCGTAAAGGATTGACCACTATGATCATGCTTTCTTATTGCGTCATTCTGTAAAGTGCCAAGATAACGAAAGCGGTCTATCTCGCGGTCATCATCAACACCTCGTAAAAAAACACCACGCAAATCGGGAACGTTAAACTTGTTCCAAGTATCAGCTCCACCCCACCTGATCCCTATCGCTTCATAAAGAGCAGGATAATCACTGCACGAATAAGCCTTTCCATCACATGGCAACCAACCATCCGGCAAAACTTGCATCCCAAAAATCCCTATCGTCCCTGTCGGATAAATGGGAATAACCGGTTCTGGTGATAAAGAGAGAGGCGTAGGATTTAAAACTTGCCAAGCATGATCCCTATAAACCAAGCTATAAATGCATCCCCTTTGAAGCTCACCTCCAGATAATGCACGGATACCTAATTCCGTTGCCTTATAAACCGGCTTACCGGCTAAATCATTCAAGGCAATTGCGGTTTTCCCAACATTCTTGCCCTTTGCTTTAAAACAAACTGATATCCCATTCTTATACTCTAAAAATGCCGATTGGCTTTGAAGTCTTATCAACGTCGTCTGTTGTTCAGCATCAACCGTAAAACTGCTTTCAATCACACCACTCGTATCGGATAAATATTCACGCACACGCTGCATCATCACACGAGCACTATTATTCAGACTACTAGGACGTTGTCCTTTTGACCAATCTATTAAATCATCACAATAGGCATTCAAGGAGGCATTTAAAGACCAATCATAGATCGTCGACATCTTACACCTCATGTCTTAATCGCAAACAGAACACTCACATTTACTGGACGCGTCTCGCCTTCACCAGTGCTCTCCAAAACAACCTCTTGGCTCTCATCAAGAGTATAAGAACTTACAATGTAGCCTCCTAAATTCTCACGCTCTATACCCATAAAATTCGCTAGAGAGCTCCCCCCAAACAAGCCTAGACGATAGCCCAATACATCTGTCGTATTCCCATCCCAAAAGTTTTCGTTGCTGGTAAAATGAGACATCGAAAGGCTCTGTCCTTGATGTTGGTGAGACTCGATTAAATCTGTTTGCACACTTGCAAAAGAACGCCCCTCATCAATATTGCGCCCTCCATCAACACCCCGTAAAAACATCCCTCGAAAATCCGGAACATTAAATGTCGTAACGCCATCCCCCTCTCCCCAAACCGTTCCTATCGTCTCAAATAAATCACGATAATCACGACGCAAATAAGCCTTCCCATCGCAAATTAACCAATCCTTTGGAATCCCGCGCATTCCAAACGTTCCTATAAAACCCGTGGGATAAAGACTGCTTTCTTCTTCTAAAGGGATAGAGGTAGGATTAACAAGATGCCAATGATCTCCATTATAAAACAATGTATAAATGCACCCTTGTTGGATTTCGCCCCCTGATAAAAGCGATAAACCCGTTTCCGTTGCCTTATAAACCGGCTTGCCATCTAAAGCATTTAAGACAATCGTGGTCGCTCCAACATTCTTACCCATAGCCATAAAGCGCAAAACGATACCATTCTTATACTCTAAAAACTGTGAGCTGCTTGCAACTCGTATCACACTCGTTTGTTGGACATGATCATTTGTAACAATGCCTTCAAGCTCTCCACCCGTGTCTGACAAGTATTCCTTTACGCGCTGCATCATCACACGGGCGCTCGTGTTCACACTGCTAGGATGCTGTCCTTCAGACCAATCAATCAAATCATCTACGCGCGTATTATCCGCCGCTCTAAGCGACCAATCATAGATCGTTGACATCTCTCATAAATCCTAATTCCGGTAAAATGGTCCGTAAAACGCCCGCATGAATTGCGTCATCAAAGGATTATCATCATCACTCTCTTCTTCTTCCGAAGCCTCTTCTTGTGATGCTAATAATGCCCTTAAAACCTCTAACAAGTTGTCTCTATTTCTAATGCCACCATGCGCTGTAGGACTTGCTCTATGAGGCTGCCCACCATACATCTGTAATACACGGTTGACAAAATCACTTGCACGCATAGCGTTGTTTCCACCATTCAAGCCAACCGCATTGCTCCCAACAATTTGCGCCGCATTGGCATGGGGATTTTGCAAAAGCCGCGCGGCTCCTCCTGCACCTTGTTGATGTGCTAAATACAACTCCGCTTCACTAGGCGCTCTTCCCAA
>NZ_JBHILT010000044.1:0-1512 GCF_042193405.1 Bartonella sp. TT110JLCBS | reverse complement strand
GCAACACGGTACAAATAGCTCTCTGGCAAACCATATCGCGCTGCCGTTTGCCGTATCGCTTGATTAACAGAAGGACTAGAACGGGTCATAGCCTAATCTCCTCCCTTACTCAAATGCACTCAATAAATTCAACTCCTCCGTTGAGGCTTTTCCCCCACCTCCAAACAAAGCAGCAGATAGCTTTTTGAACCATTCTTTCGTCGCATATCCCTTATGATGCGCGTTTACCATGCGTTGAATGAGAGCTACAATTTGATCATTCTTAATCTGTGTCCCCCCTGTTAACAACTTGACAACATCCTTTTCAATCCGTTGACGCTCTCTAAACGCCGCCTCTTTGAAAGGAATCCAAGAAGCCTTCACCGCCGCTTTTCCTGCTTGCATAGCTGCATCAAATTTACCCGTTGGCATACTGACATTATGCGTAAAAGATATCTCTTTATTCGCTATACGATTTGGTATTCTATTATAAAAATCTGCATAATCAGCTTCTTTATTGACAACATTCTTAACAGCAGAAGCTTTATCTGCTCCATAAATCGTTGCAAATCGTTCATACAGATCATTCGTACCAAAAATATCTTTTGCCTTGGAAACTTGATCTCCTGCTTGCCCCATACCTTGTAAAAGTTTTGCTCTTGATCCCTTTTTAAAGTATTCTTGTTCTCCCTCTGGTAATTCATCAAAAGTTTTACTGAATTTATCCTTATTAACTGACTTTCTAAGAATTTTGGAACCTTCATCCATAGCATCTACATCTGAACTATATTGATGATATAATGCCCGTCCCTTCTTATATTCAGATGATATATCATCCATAAGCTCTAATAACTTTTTCTGAATGCCTACTAAACTGCGAACTTGGCTATTATCTCCTTGTCTCCTTTCGGTCCTTATCATTAAATCGACAACCTCCTTAGTCTTATGAAGAGCCCCCATGTTTGGTTTCTCCTTAAGGAGACTAAATTTTTGAGAAGAAAACGGACTAACGTTGTTGCCATCCGTAATAAACCGCTTTAGTCCTTCATCATAAGCTTGTTTGAAGTATGGACGCTTCATTAAATCATTAAGAGCACCATAATATTTTTCTCCTATCGGCGTTTTCTTGGCTATTTCGTAAAGAGTATGTGATTCTGCTTCTCTACTCGCGATAAGATCATCTTTTAAACCTGTGACATTTTGACGAGGAACAAAGTGTTCATCAGCGGCTTGATGAATACGCTCCCCTCCTCCCAACGCTCTCTGCCCAGCTCTTTTAGTCAAATCAAGATAAGCTCCTTGATTTCTTTTCGCGATATCAAAAACAAGATCCTGTAAAAAAGGACTATGATCAGCTACGTAATCGGTAGGAACTGCATTCTTAAAAGAGTTTCCTAGCTCTTCAGAAGCTTCCTTACCTAAATGTTTACTGATTGCTCTTAATGTGTCTGTTGCAACACCTTCCTTATGAGAAGGAGAAAAAAGTCTTCGTATTCCACCGACAGTAGAACCAGCCAAATGACCTAAAGCACT
>NZ_JBHILT010000043.1:3845-5178 GCF_042193405.1 Bartonella sp. TT110JLCBS | reverse complement strand
AGTGCATTAGATATTTTTGATCTTGTTTCGCGCAAGATCAGTGTCGGGGGTCCCATACAGGTCAAAGGAGATTTGGCTGTTATCGCGGGGCGCAATCATTTTGATTATGACAAACGCGAAGCAACTTCTCTTGGTTCTGATGGCAAAGAGCCGGAATTGGCGATTGATTCCAGTGAGTTTGGTGGAATGTATGCGGGGCAGATTCGCGTGATTGCCAATGATAAAGGTGCGGGCGTTAAGATGCGCGGAGACATGGTTGCCAATGCAGGCGCCATGAGATTGACAAGTGATGGCAAGCTGGTAATTGCCAAAGCACGTGCCAAAGGAGCGGTGAAGGCTCACTCCCACCACGATAGTGTACATGTGAAAGATCTGCTTTTCTCAGAAGAAGCAGTTGAACTGAAGGCTTTGAAACATGTTGAACTGGCTGAGCAAGCTCGCGTTGCAGCGAGCGGTACTGTTGATGTGGGCGCCGATCTGATCAAGCTCCAGTCCCATGCTCTTCTAGCAAGCGGTATTGGGAGTGATGGTCAACAGTCAGCGACGGGTTCTTTGCATTTACAGGCAGCAAAGCTTGAGGCGGGGAATGGGCGGATAGCCGCCGGTGATCTTTTAGAGATCCAAGCAGCAACAATTGATCTGAGCCGCATGCAAGACAATGATCAAACAGGGGTTTCTTCCCTTGGCGATCTGACCATTAAAACCAATCAAATCAGCGCTTTAAACAACCATATTGGTGCCAAGGGGAATATTGTCTTGAGCGCCGATGATGCGCTCACTGTAGGCGCTGGACATTATAGCGCCGGCGGCTCTCTTTTGGTGGAAGCAGCAGAGCTTACATCACGCGCGCGCTTAGTGGCAGAGCAAAAAATTGACCTTTATGCGCATCACGGTGCCCTGATCCAAGAAGGCACTGTCTGGTCTAATGGGAAGATAACGCTGGATGCCCATGGTGCCCTCAATCACACGGGTGATATTGTCAGCATGCAGCAGGTTGCCTTGACAGCGGGGGGCATGCTCACAACCTCTCAAGAGAGCACGATTTTAAGTTATGATGTGGTTTTAAGTGCTGATGCTTTAACCCAAGCAGGGACTGTGGAAGCTCAAGAAGGAGCATTAACCCTTCAAGTGCGTGATGGGGTTATCAATAGCGGCACAATGCGCGGTGAGAGTGTCGATGCTCATATTGGTGCATTTACCAATCAAGGGACGTTTATTGCAACCGATGATTTGCATTTGATGGTAAGCACACAAGAAGGCGCCGATCCGCAACAAGCCTTTCTGAAGAATACATCCGAAGGTGTCCTTCAAAGTGGTGGCGTTTTTGTTGTGA
>NZ_JBHILT010000043.1:0-3745 GCF_042193405.1 Bartonella sp. TT110JLCBS | reverse complement strand
AGGCGCCGATCCGCAACAAGCCTTTCTGAAGAATACATCCGAAGGTGTCCTTCAAAGTGGTGGCGTTTTTGTTGTGACCGCAGGGCAATTAGACAATGCCGGTGTGCTTGGCTCTAGTGGTGAGAATGTTGCCCTCAATGTGGCAGGGAATGTCAGCAATAGTGGGCTGATTTACGCCAAAAAATCTATGGACGTATTCAGTGATGGTGATTTAACCAACACACAGGGCAGAATGATTGCAGAAGAGGCTCTCAGCATTGGTGGGCTGAAAGAGACACGTGCTGGTCATATAAATAATGAGGCTGGTCTTCTCAGTGCTTTAGCCGGTGAGATGAAGATTGTTGCAACGTCTTTTGTCAATAAAAGCGCTGAAACGACAAATTCAGAGCAACAAAACGCTACACATGATGAAGGTGCGCATGTTTTAGCGCGGGATGGTTTGCGCATTGATGTGGGCAGTTTTGAGAATGTTGATGGTCTTATTTCTACGCAAGGGGCAGTCAATATTGTTGCTGAGAGTGTGATCCAAGCAGGGCACATAGAGATTGAGCGTGGTGACCTTCAACTGACCAGCCACGGTGATTTAAGCAATAGTGGCACGATAGAAAGCAATGATACCATTGCTTTGCATGCGCAAACAAATCTCAGCCAAACGGGGCGCATTGTCTCTAAAAAGCGGATAGAGCTTTCCAGTGATGGCATATTGACAATGGGCGAGACAAGTGAGGTTGGCGCCTATGATGTAACGCTGAAGGCAGGCACACTCACCCAAGCTGGGCTTGTGGAAGTGCAAGGCGGGGTACTTACTCTCAACAGTCATGATGTTTTAAGCAATTCCGGTATTATGGTGGGCGGTGTTGTTGATGCGAAGCTTGGGTCTTTAGCCAATTCAGGTCAGCTTTTAGCCAGTAACAGTTTTACGCTTATAGCAAAAAGTCATGATCCGTCATTGGGGCAAGTTGCTCTGGTTTTAAATGGTGAAGACGGTGTTCTCAAAAGTGGTGGTGCTTTTGTCTTAACCGCAGATGTTTTGGACAATGCCGGCAGTATTGGTTCAAGTGGTGATGGGGTTGCGCTCAATGTGAGCGCTGATCTGAGTAATAGTGGGCTGATTTATGCCAAGAAATCTGCCATTTTCTCCTTAGATGGGGATTTTATTAATAAGTTTGCCGATGTCATTGCTGAAGACAATCTCATCATCCGTGGTTTAAGTGGAGAGCGGGCTGGTCATGTGATCAACAGCTCGGGTCTTTTAGAAGCCGTGTCAGGCGATATGACCTTCGATGTCTCAGCGCTTACCAACATGCGTGAAGGTGGAGTTGAAGTTAGCGATAAAGTGGTTTCTCACAGTTACGTGCGAGGAGAATGGGAAAAAATCCCAAATGTTGATAAACACACAAAGATCAAGAAAAATATCGACACCACGATCATTCGTCAGCAGCCTCATTTTATCAATAATGCTGCCCAGATTTTGGTAGGGCGCCATTTCACGGTTCATGCCGGTGATATCCGCAATAGTTATAGTTTGATTGCTGCTAATGGCAACATTGAGATGCAGGGTGATACGCTGCTCAATGAGGGGCGCGATTTAATCGAAACAACCAAGATTGTGACTAAAACACGCTACAGATATAAGCAATGTAGTATCACAAATCCAGGATGTATAGCGCACGATGCAAAAGAATGGGATGGTCCTACTTTTACCCAAACAACCGCCCGCACTTATGATACTGTTTACGGCACGATTGAAGCTGGTGGCACGCTTGATGCCAAGTTGACAGGCTATATTGATAATCATGCGGTGCGTGAGGGGGTTGAGCAAGTTGGCTTAAGCTCTGGCGATAAAGGGTTGGCTGGTGTTAAAAACACCGATTTTGACGGTTCCAAACCACTGATTAGTGATGATCGATTGGACGGTATTATCAATGGTTTGAAAGGGCACAAAGGGCTTTTTGCACCAAGCACAAAAACACCCGCACCAGAATCCATACAAGTGCCAACGCAAGATGGGCTTAACTCTGTTAAGACAGAATTGGACCAGACCCAAACACCGGATGTGCCATTTTTAGTCGAGACGCGTCCAGATTTTATCAACCCAAGTAAATTTTTAGGATCGGACTATTACTTAAAAAAGATTGGCAATTATAAGCCTGAGCACGTGTTCAAAAAGTTGGGGGATGCTTATTTTGAATATCGTCTGGTGGGTGAGCAAATCTTTGAACTGACAGGCAATCGCACTCTTCTTGATGTTGAAGATCCCAATGCTCAAATGCAAAGGCTCTATGACAATGCTGTGGAGCAGCAAGATCCCTTGGGGTTAGTGCTAGGCAAGCCCTTAACGCCTCAGCAAATTGCTGGGATCAAAAAGGATATGATCTGGCTTGAGACCCACCTTGTCGACGGACAAGAGGTCTTGGTACCCCACGTTTATTTGGCACCAAACACTTCTTTAGCACAAGATGTTTATGGGGCAAAAACGCAGCAAGGAAACCTTGCCAGTGCACGTTTGAAAGGCAATGGCGTCACTATAGAGACGGACCGTCTTACCAATAGCGGCACCATATCAAGTAATGGTGCATTGCATGTTTCGACTACGCAAACTTTGTTTAATGATGGTGGTTTTTTGCTTGGCAGCGGTGCTGTAGATCTCAGCAGTGGCGATCTTTTAGCCAATTCTTCCGGTGTTATTCTGGGGGATATCATCACCCTCAATGCGAAGACAATCATTGATGGTACTGCAAAAATCCGTGACACGAATGAATATGGTTTTGTTGATCGCAGTGGGCAGCAGGCTCAAATCATTTCTATACAGGATTTAAACATTCACTCCCTTGGCGATTTAAGCATGACTGGTGGCCAATGGAGCAGTGGCGGTCCGATGACGGTGATTGTCGATGGTTCTGCTACGTTTGGTTCATTAGTGCTAGAGAGTGACCATAAGGAGACATTGGAAAAAGGGCATTATAACGCCCAAAGCAGTGAGCACCGTTTGACAGAAGTCAACAGTGATGGAGATTTGACCATTGTCACAGGTGGTGAACTTAACCTTGGGGGAAAGTTTAAAGCCAAGGGCAATGGGGATTTCACCAGTGGTGGCGCTCTCAACGCGATTTCAGAGCAAGATTTTAACAGTTTTGATTTGGATCTGAGGGGCAAAGAAGGCGACAAATCGAAGCAAAAGAATAAGTTTCGTCAACAATCAACAGAAGTTACTACAAACAAAACCACGATAGAAACAGAGGGCAACCTCTCCATGCATGCGCAAAATGGAGATCTCACGCTTGATGCGGCAGGGCTATCAAGTGGTGGTCAGACGCATTTGGCATCAGATACGGGGAAGATCAAGTTTCTGACCAACAAGGATCAAGATTTTAAGGACGTTTATCAGCGTAATGAAAACCTTGTGTGGTGGAGTGAGAGCGATAAAGGTTACCTTAAGGAGACCATCGAGCATGTCACCATAGATGCTAAGGGTGGCATAAAGCTTGATGCGGGTGATGGCTTTGTTGTTGAGTATCAGGCAACCGGTGATTTAGACAAATCCCTTGAGCAATTGTCTCGCTCTCCAGGCATGGCATGGATCAAGCAACTGCGTGATGATCCAGAATTATCCAAGCAAGTGGATTGGCAAGCAGTTAAGGCTGAATTTAAAGACTGGGATTATAAAGCCCAAGGGCTGACAGAAGCCGGTGCGGCTATCGTGGCCTTGGCTGTCACGGCGGTTACGGGTGGAGCAGCCTCGGGC
>NZ_JBHILT010000042.1:0-5414 GCF_042193405.1 Bartonella sp. TT110JLCBS | reverse complement strand
AAAAAAATTGACATCTTTCTCATTCGGAAAGATAGCTTGGTTAAGCTTCATGTCGCTTTTTCATTGGAACAAAAGAAGATTTTTTCTCAACTTTTAATTTCTCTCTTGACAAACATTCGTTTATAAACGAATATAACATCATGTTTGAAATACGTCACTACCTTACTTCTGATGGCAAAGACTTGATAGCTGATTGGCTGCGAAAGCTCCGTGACATGCAGGCTAAAACTGCAATTATTCGCCGCCTTAATCGTTTAGAGCAGGGGAACTTTGGCGATTTCAAGCCGCTTCGTGAGGGTGTCCATGAATTGCGTATTAATGTTGGTCCTGGCTACCGAGTTTATTATGTCCAATCTGGAAAGACCGTATTGTTGCTATTATGCGGTGGCAGCAAAAAAACACAAGAGACTGATATCACTCGTGCATGTGCTTGCTGGCGTGATTGGCAAAACCGTGAAGATTAAAGGAGTGCAAAAATGAAAGACCGTAACCATGATGATGCAATGGCAGAAATATTCCGTGATGATCCTGAGTTGGCAGCAGCTACCCTTGATGCAATCCTAGCAGATGGTGATCAGGGTGAGCTGCTTGTAACTCTACGCCAAATGGCCAAAGCTTATGGTGGTGTTCAAGCTGTAGCTAAAGCAGCCAACTTGAACCCAACACAAATTTACCGTACACTTTCAGAAAAAGGTAATCCAGAGTTCCGCAGCTTGAATGCTTTACTACGTACCATGGGGTTTCGTTTGGCTGTACAGCCTCTTGAACGACCAGTTCCACACGTGTAACTTTAGTGTTCACTCCCCACCTTTAAAGATGGGGAAGGGAGGTACTTAAGCAACATTTTTAATGGGGCTGTCTAAATTTGGTTCATAAGCACGCAACAAAGAATCCATACGATGTGGAAGTTCTGAAGCTCCAAAATCTGTCAAAATTGCCAAGATTTTTGTAATATTGGGTACGTCATCTTGAAGCTTTAAAACCAGAGCATCTACGACCGATTCCATAACCTCAACTATAGCATTGCAGTCCTCATCTCCAATGCCTCGATGATTAGAAAGCTTAAACAACGACAGCCACAAATCGCATAAGAAGTCGACACTGCTATTCATTGCACACCCCCATGGATTTGTTCTCTTAAACATGCCAATCCTCTAGATGTGATTTTAGTTGAAGGGAGCACCTTCTCTGTTCCGTCCGGTCTTTGAATGGTAATAGCAGGACAGTCCATGAATCCTTTCTTTATTTTGTCCTGATAAGGTAACAGAGGCGCCCCTGGAGCCCGTCGATACACCCAATCATGTTTACGCAAGTAATCCGTTAAATCCTTAGGTCGTACCTCTAACATCTTTGCAGCTTCAATAAGACCAAACAAACCATCAGAGCGTTTTAAGCCATCCAAAGCTTCTGCTTTTGGTGCTAATTCAGCAATAACATGATCTTTCTGCTCTATTTGATTTTGTAAGTGATTCAAAACACCAAGTAATGCTTCGGGTTTGGAATAATCAACTTGCGGAGCGGCTATCTGTGGTGTTGCTACTTGTTTTAACCGTCTTTCACATTCGATAAAGTATAAACGGGCTTCTCTACCTTTCTTATTATTCTCAAGCATAGAAAGTTCTTTAGCTACGCTTAAAGTTAGATGATAATCTTTACGATTGTGACCACCCCTGCCTTTGCTTCCCAAAATAGGGAAGCAAACAAAGTCTTGATTTTCTACCAAATTATATCTGTTGATACGTTCAGTAATCCAGTCCGCAAATTTTTTACCTACTTCTAAAAAACTATGCAATTCACGTGCATTTACTGTTTGAACAATTTCCTGTCCAACAGTTTGTTCCGATATCGGAATAAGAGTGTTCATTATGAACTCCTGTGTAATTAGATGTTTTTCATTGACACCCAAAAAGAGTGCCGGGTGCTGAAAAACACGGTACACAGTCCGTCGTTATGCTTTCCCCATAAGGGTATTGTATAGCGTAACTACACCCGACAAATCTATTATATGCATGTAGCATATAATGAGTCAAAGTCTTTAATGTGCGGAGAAGAGATTGTGTCGGCAATCTATCCGCTGTGTATTTAAGGCGTTTTTCAGGCACCTGATTCGATTATTCATATTGTTGCTACATTGTCAAGTTGCTTCTGATAATTTTTTGATATTTTTGCTAATTGATGCCTTCCTCATCCATATGGATAACGCCTTCGCCTTCGTCGTATGCATTGGGTGGGGCGTTTGGGTCAAGGGTATCATCTTTGTCTGGTGTGGTGTTTGCAACGTTTCCAGCTGTGTTTTCTTGGGCTTCATCAAAAAGCTCGCAATCTATTTTTGTAGTGTAACCACCCGTTTTATCAAGTTTGTGTTTAACGCTTTTGATGCGCCATTCTGCTGGAATATAGGGGCGGAAAGGGGGCTCTTGAACAAGCTTTGCTTCTGCTTGCACAAACGGATCACCACCGATATCACATGAGAAAGAAGACTTACCGCGTGATGACTTATTGCGATAAGCAGCAATGGCCGCAACAGCCTCTGATTGGTTATGGTAGGTGTATTTGAGTTCATGGAACGGTGGGTTACCAACTTTGACTTCTTTTTTTTCACCACTGCGGATATCATGATAGGTTGCGAGAACACCGCCTTTTTTCTCTTTGTCTTCTTCTTCTTTCTCAGGTGTTGTTTCTGCTTTTTCTGATTCAGATGATGATGCTCTGTCATTGTTATCCATATGGATAAAGTTTTCATCATCATCAATCTCTTCTGGCTCTCGTGCATCAGCGGCGGCTTTTTGGTCGTCTCCCACATCTGTTGCTAAGCCATTTGCTGCACCTGCTTCATCCCGTGCGCTGTATTTAAAATCCCAAGAGGTACAATGTTTCTCATGAATAACTACTATGGGGAGTGTTTCACCAGTGATGGCTTTGCCTTCGCCCCGTTTAGCCAAAACAAGCTTGCCATCAACGGGCTTTGCTACCGCATCATATTCTTCTGCAAGGCGTGTGGCAAAAGCCATATCGCTTTCTGATGTTTGATCAATATGACGCACAACGATTTTTGCAAGAGAAGGATCAACCTTTGGCGTATAGCCATTACGCTCTGCTATCTCTTGAACAATACTGCCAAGGGTTTGCTGGTGATAGGATTGGCTTTTGGGTGTTCTATAAGACGTGTTCATAGAGGCGGCGCGCCCTGTCACGCTTAAGCTTTGTGGTGGGCTGCTTACAGAGATTTCGTCTATCAGATAGGCTCCCATATCGCGGTTTTTCCCGCTTTCATAGCCAAGTGTTATGGAAATAACTGTCCCGATAAGAGGAATATCAAGAAAGCCGTTATCACTGTCACGCGCACGGTCATCAAGCTCTATAGTGATACGATCACTTTTGTTTTCTGCTTCATCGGTAATTTCAATCGATAAAACATAATCCATAAGAGTTTTTGTGATGTCTTCTCCATTTGCCAGAACCATGCAAAAAGGTTTCATTATTGACTGCCCCAAATTCTGATCACTGGTGTGGCTTTCGGATAGGGGAGGGTTGGCAAAACGATTGTGATTCCTGCTTTTAAAATGGGTCCATAGTCTGCAAGACCAAAATTTGCTGCATAAACGCGTTCAACAGCAAGGGCTTGTTGACCCTTTGCATAGTATCTCCAGCAAATGGCATCAACCATATCGCCTTCTTTTGTTACGTAAAGATCACTCATAGCTCTTCACCATATTCTCTCAACTTTATCGTAAATTCTTGTTTTTTTGGGGTGCCATTATGATGAAAAACGCTTTGTTTTTCCTCTACAGAAAGAATGACAAACTTACCTAAGATTTTGCCTTGACCAGTCACAAGAATGTGAGGTCCCATATGCGCCATTTGTCGTAAATATTCGAGCTGTCTGTGACCACCTTTGAAATCTGGATAAATCACGCCTGCTAAAGAAAATTCCGCATTTGCAACAGCAGGCAATTGAAGAGCAGCCTTTCTCCCCAATCGCCCTTGCTCTACCCATGGAACCCCATAAGACATATCAAGTGTTTGATAAGCTGCTGTTTCAATCGAAAAAATAAAACCACCCAAAGCTAACATCATGGTATTTAATCCGAAAGGCTAGAGGCTATGGCTAAACGTTGCTGTTTTGCATAGCGTTCAAGTGCTTGATTGACAGCGTCTCTGATTTCGTCCTTGAGACCATTGGGGACGGAAATATTTAAATTTGAAATCATCACGCGGGCATCCACTTCAACGGGCTTATGAACCGTAATTGGCTTTGGAGCTTTAAAAGCACCTACTTTATTTATTGCCTGCATTTGTCCTGTTTCAACGACACTTGTATTAAAACCACTCTTGCGTTTTTCAGGTGGGGTATTTGTAACCACTACTGTATCAACCATTTTTTTTGCACGTGCATTGGTTTCTTCGGTAAAGGTTTTAATGGTCTGCGTTGAAGTCTTGTCTATTGAAACATTAAACCCTAACTTTTCTTTCACCCAATTAGGCATCCAACTGGTTAATTTCTTCATCATATTGCCAAAACCGTTATACAGATCATCCCATTTGCTTTTGATGCCCTCCCAAAGCCCATTAATAAGATTGGAGCCTATTTCCATTAAATCGACACCAAACAGCCATTCAATGAGTTCATTGATTTTTTTCGAAATCCAAGTCAGTGGTGAAAAGTTTTTAAAGAACGTCAAGAGGTTATTGAAAACATTACTACATAAGCTGTAAAAAGAATCCCATAGCTTGCTTATAAAGCTTATGACTGTATCCCAATGTTTGTAGAGCAGATATCCGGCAGCAACAAGAGCTGCAATGCCACCAATAATCCAGCCAATAGGTGTGGTCATGATAGCAACACCAAGCGATATAAAAGCGGAACTAACGGCAGTTATTGCCGAAATCAGTGTACCTACAAGAGTTAAAGCAAGACTGGCAACTGCGGAAGCAGCTGAGGCTAATGCTGAAAGCAGTGATCTTCCCAGAGTTGCGGAAAATCTAATAAAAGCTTTATCTGCTGTGATTATTTTTGAGAGCAGGGATTTTCCAAGTTTTACAGCCAGACCGGTAATTTTAGAACCAACAGAAGTGAAGGCTGAAAGCACTGGTCCTGAAAGAGCGAAAGCAAGCCTGATAAAAACTGCGCTTACTATGGTTAGTGATGTAAGTAGCCAGCCATTGATTTTGTCCCAATTTTTGTAGAGCAAATATCCAGCGCCTACAAGAGCTGCGATGCCGCCAATTAGCCATCCTATGGGCGTTGTCATTATAGTATAGCCAAGTGTGACAAACGCTGCTCCCGCTGCGGCTAATGCGGCAATGAGTGGACCAAAAATGAAGGAACCAAGTGCTACAAGTCCTACCTTAAAGAGGGTTATTTCACCAATCAGAGGTTCTAGCCATTGGAACCAGCCTTTAATCCTCTCTGT
>NZ_JBHILT010000345.1:0-500 GCF_042193405.1 Bartonella sp. TT110JLCBS | reverse complement strand
AAGATGAAAAATTGAGAAAGGAAGATCGAGAAAAAGATGAAAAATTAAGAGAAGAAGATCGCATAGAAGCTGCAAAATTGAGAAAGGAAGATCGAGAAAAAGATGAAAAATTAAGAGAAGAAGATCGAGAAAAATTTAAAACAGAATTAGCCAATGCCATGGACATAGCTAAATCAACTAGACAACAAGCGATATCAATGAAAAAGCTTGCCACAGTTCTGGAAAAACAATTAGAGATTTTAGAAGAAAAAAAGCTCCGTGTTACCACACACAGTTCATGGATAAGTGATAATCCTAATGATATCTTTCCAGTAATATATGTATCTTTAATCATTACAAATGCTACAAAACAAACAATTAAAATCAACTCTATCAGCATACAGGATAATAGCCTTTTTATCTTTATGTCCGCATGCTATCGTGAACTTTTGCCACAATCACTAGGAGCACTACATTACATCCATCCTCAACAGGAAAAACACTTATGCTTAAAGAAACCT
>NZ_JBHILT010000344.1:0-500 GCF_042193405.1 Bartonella sp. TT110JLCBS | reverse complement strand
GGAATGTCTCAAAAGCAATTAGGGCATCAATTAGGGGTAACTTTTCAACAAATCCAAAAGTATGAGAAAGTCTGTGAGGGTTTAAAAGAAGCAGACCGTGGCAAACTTATTATGGCATTTGAAACGGAGAAGATTTTTACCATCTTTAAGATAGCAGAACAAATAACCAGAACTGGCAAGCGTGTTTTGTTTTTCGTGCCTTTTCTGACTTTGATGTCACAAACGATAAGAGAATGGACACGCTATACAGAAGTGCCGTTTCGTTCCTTTGCGGTGTATTCTGATACATAAGTTGGCAAGCGTCGAAAAACAAAGATGCTGTTGTCGAATTCGATGTTTCAGATCTTGCTCTATCAGCTACCAACTGATGTTCAAAAGCTTTGAAAAAAACAAATAAAGTCTTAGCGAATGCAATGACCGTGGTGTTTGCTACTTACCAATTAATCCAAGTGATTGCGGATGCGCAAAAGAAATACGGTTTACCAGAATTTGATCTGATC
>NZ_JBHILT010000343.1:0-501 GCF_042193405.1 Bartonella sp. TT110JLCBS | reverse complement strand
TGAACAGATTATAAACACCAGCCCTTATAACAGGACCCTTTTCACCAAATGGCTTCAACCAACCTGACACATCAATAATATTATAACCTGGAATTTTTTGATAGTCCGATTCCTTAGCAACTTTATCGCGTTTGGCAGATGAGGTAAGAACAACGTCTGCTCCCCAGATTTCTTTTGCATATCCGATCCCAACAATCGCTTTTAAAGCTGGAATTGAGTTAAGATATTCATCTTTATCAAGATCTTTTCCTTGCGAATAGGCAAGAGCAAAATTGCTATGGAATCCACCATTAAGAGCCAAATGTATTTTGGCTTCAGCACCATAAATACGCACATTCGCACGATTTATGTAATGGCGACGCGCAAATTTGAATTCCTCTGATGGCCCTTTATCTATAGTATCTATAAAGTCCTTGTATTGATTAAAAAAGGCACTGACTGAACCGCCGAAATTTCCATTTCCATACCTTATACCAACATCATATCCATTGCTTGTTTCTG
>NZ_JBHILT010000342.1:0-503 GCF_042193405.1 Bartonella sp. TT110JLCBS | reverse complement strand
TTACCAGTTTTTGATTTAGGAAGTATAAGCCCTTGTAACTCGGCAAGTGCGCTTTTGTAGTTATCAACAAACTCTTGCGTTCCATAGGTACCGCGTATTCTAATGCGTTTGCCATGACCAATACGTACATACCATACAATTTTGCCATGTTGAGTAATTTGTTTAACGAGATGAGGAGGACGTGGTTTAGGCATGGTATTTTACATCTTAGAGAGTGCGGTTTCGTAATATTCATTCTTTGACAAATCTAAAAGTTTGTCTGGGTGGTTAACTGAATTTGGTATTGGAATATCGGATTTAAGATAGATAAGCAGTTCACCAGTAGGTTTGATTTCTACGAGTTCACAACCTTGTTTTTTAGCTTCTCTTAAAGCGCGTGCAATGGCTGGTTGCGTTATAGCAGCTGGACGAGGCGCCATATCTTTTCTCCTTACATTGAGATGCAATTCACGTGTGGCGTGAATCACGCATTACTTGAAAGTGTTAAGAAGGGTGGGGGTGCT
>NZ_JBHILT010000341.1:0-504 GCF_042193405.1 Bartonella sp. TT110JLCBS | reverse complement strand
CGCAATGGAAAAGTACGCAGGGTGCCGTTAGTGTTGGTAATAAAAGTACGGGCATGACGCGGCAGATTACAGGTGTAGCAGCTGGTAGTGAACTTACTGATGCAGTAAATGTTGTACAGTTAAAAGACTTAGAAAGTGTCGTAAGAAATGGTGGTTGGAAACTATCTGTTGGGGGTAAGGATGGTAAGACCGTTATCATGGACAGCGCGGTAGATTTTTCCGCTGGAAGTACAAATCTTCAAATTAGCAAAGGCAAAGATAATAATAATATAAAATTTGATCTAGCTAAGGATATTGCAGTCAATAAAGTAACTGCAGGAAACAGTACCTTAGACGCAACGGGCTTAGTGATTTCTGGTGGACCGAAAATAACAACGAGTGGTATTGACGCTGGTAGTAAGAAGATAACAGGCATTCAAAATGGCGCACTCACAGCAGAATCGACCGAAGCGGTCAATGGTTCCCAACTTTTGGCAACAAATACTGAAATTAATGAAGTAAGAG
>NZ_JBHILT010000340.1:0-505 GCF_042193405.1 Bartonella sp. TT110JLCBS | reverse complement strand
ACCATCGCCAGATGCATCACCCTACTCGCCAAAAGCTGGACCCGCATCACCCTC
Source organism: Bartonella sp. TT110JLCBS (assembly GCF_042193405.1). Taxonomy (NCBI): domain Bacteria; kingdom Pseudomonadati; phylum Pseudomonadota; class Alphaproteobacteria; order Hyphomicrobiales; family Bartonellaceae; genus Bartonella; species Bartonella sp. TT110JLCBS. The sequence continues at coordinate 451 of NZ_JBHILT010000340.1, read as the reverse complement.
TCTGGCGTCGCCAGACTCCAACTCGCTACCCGAATCAGAACTCGATAAAGCAGGGGCAGGAGCCGGAGGATCGGTAGGTGGTGCTGAGGGAGCAGGAGGTGGAACAGACGGGCCCGCAGGCTCAGTAGCCGGACGGGGAGGAGAATCGTCAGGTGAATGCTCCGCGGAGGGCGGTGGTGACAAGGGAACGCCCATGTGAGAGGCGATGCGCTGAATACTCCGCTGCATAAAGAGAAAAGAGGATAGGGAACAGTAGACCTTCTCTGGACGACTAGCGGAGGCGCCACGGCGTGACGATGAAGGCCTGGAGGGTTCAGCCGCGGCAATAGCGGAGGTAGAAGCGGGGTCCGGGTCTCGCCGGACCTGGTACTGAATGTCCTCGGCGGTCTGAATACGACGGAGCATCCCCATAGATCTCAACGTCTCAATGGAAACTGGAAGGACACAGCCA
>NZ_JBHILT010000339.1:0-505 GCF_042193405.1 Bartonella sp. TT110JLCBS | reverse complement strand
ACACGCCAAACTCGCTTGCCGGCATTATACTTGATCGGCATACCTACAAGGCAACAACAACCATCAATGGCCGAATTTTGGGATGAAAAATGGGGAATTAAAACTCAAAGATGATTTCCTAGGTTTTGCTACAGTAAAACCGAAAAAAATTTGGAAGAGTTCGTCTTGTAAAAGTGGAGATCTAGAAATACAATGCTTTAAACTCAAGATCCACTACTACACAAGACATTCATACATCATTCATCAACAAAATTCTCCCAAATAGCCCAAGAAAAACCCAAGAAAACCCAAGAAAAAAGACTCACCTTGAGTTAGGTCACCAACAAAAGAATGGAGTGAAATTCGGCTAAGAACTCTTTAAAACCTTGAAAACTTGCAAGAATTCAATTGCTAGGATGAAGAGAGGTTTTTAACACAAGAAAAACGAAGGAAAAAGGGGGAGGGGCGAGGAGGAAAAGAGAAGAAGAATGGGGAAGATGAGGGAATAGTGAAACAAACAAGAGGG
>NZ_JBHILT010000338.1:0-509 GCF_042193405.1 Bartonella sp. TT110JLCBS | reverse complement strand
AAAATTTGCTCTACAGATGCATTCCTCACTGCACTTTAAGTCATACTCATTCAGCTTTTTATAAAAATTATCTCGCTTTTCCCTCCTTATTAAAGAATATATTATTTGAAACTATAAAATGTCGCTTACTATCGAATAAGAACCATTTTTATGCTTATAAAATCAGTATCCCCTTATTTCTATAGCGTTGAATGTTGCATCTCCTCTTGTATGAGTACAGCCCCTTTAAAAATATATGAAATCTTTTCTCAAATAATGAAACTTCATATATTGACCCACCTTGTGATGAACATCAATGTTTTTTAATTAAAAGAACAAGCACGCAAAAAAAGAGCGATAACATCTACTCAGTACTTATATATTTATATTATGTTAAAAGAAAAAACATTACATATTTTATATTCTCATTCACTATAGAAATGAGGTGGTACTCTTATAAGATACTGGCTTATCATTATAAAACTTTGATTTTCTTACACTGAATTAAAACCACGAATAAAGTAAGATCC
>NZ_JBHILT010000337.1:0-509 GCF_042193405.1 Bartonella sp. TT110JLCBS | reverse complement strand
TCGATATACGGGAGTGAGGGAAAGACAGAAAATGAAGAGAGTTTTGAGCATCAAGGTTCTTCTCTCAATGCGGATGGTACGATCAACATCACTGCCAAGAAAAAAGATGTGACAATTGTTGGCTCTGATCTTGCAGGTGAGAATATTAACCTTTCGGCAACTCGTGATGTCAATGTGCTTGTTGGTCATAATAGCCATAAGTCAAACTCAAAGGAAGAACGTACAGGCTTTGGGTTTCAGTTTGAAAAGAGCAACAGCGGTGCTTCTGTAGGTGTTGGAATTGCAAGCGCCAAAGATACGGGCGATCAATGGGAAACCACTTCCACACAATCACACATCACGGCACGCCAAGATGTGCAGATCAATGGTGGCAATGATGTGAATTTACAAGCAACCATTGTTTCGGCGGATCGTGATGTCAACATTGATGCCGGCAATAATATCACCCTATCAGAAAGCTATGATACCTCTAACGGCAAAGAGACACATGAAAAGTCTTTTGCTGGTGT
>NZ_JBHILT010000336.1:0-510 GCF_042193405.1 Bartonella sp. TT110JLCBS | reverse complement strand
CTTGCCATAGACCTCAGCATTGCCATAGACTTGACCACGCACATGAGAAAGATGGCGTATTCTTGCATTATCAGAAATCAGTGCATTTTTACAGACACAGGCATCATCATAAACCCAGCAATTGCCATAGTGAGATAAGTTGCTTTCATTTTCGATATAGCCACCGAGGTCACCTTTTTTCACATCACCAAAATCTTTTAAAGCACGAATGCGATAATATATATATATATTACCAGTCACGAAATCCATTTGATTGATCTATTCATATTTTGGATGGTTTTTTCTGATTAACAGGAGCGGTTTCATTTGCAATGAAAGAAATAACGGAGGTGTTTTTTGATATAGTTATCATAATTAAACCTGTATGTTTTTAAAAGTTTTGAACAGACATTAAGCCAGCTCCAAACCAAATGTTTGTTGAATCAAGTGCTCTGTTCAAACTAATAATAACATATTCATTACCTAGTAGTAGAATATCAACTCCTACACCTGCATAAAGCGAAGCAATAA
>NZ_JBHILT010000041.1:2491-5667 GCF_042193405.1 Bartonella sp. TT110JLCBS | reverse complement strand
GCCAGTACAAGCAGGGTTCTTTACCGTGATAGTGTTTCCCTTACAACCTTGAATTTAGGTCTTTCTTATAAAAGAACCAATAATTACCTTCTTGGCAATAAGATTGAAGTGGGCAGCCGTCAATATAGTGTCGCCAATTTTGGGATTTCGCATTCGCGCCAGATGTTGGGGGGGACTTGGACCTTTGATGTGAGTTATTTGCAAGGGCTCCCTTTGTTTCATTCTGTCAAGAAGCACGATCCAGGAGCAGGGGATGCGGAGCCACAATTTGCCAAATTTACTGGTACGCTTAGTGTCATGACGCCTTTTAAGGTAGGGGGCTTGGACTTTATACTGAGCAATCTTTTGAGTGGTCAATATTCACCGCATAATTTATTGGGTGCTGAGCAGATTTCGTTGGGGGGCGCCTCCAATGTTCGTGGCACGCGTGAGAGTTTGCTTTTTGGCAATAACGGTTTTTTTAGCCGGAATGATTTGTTGTTGCGCACCATTCCGTGGAGCAATCACGCGACCTTCAAAAAGGTTTTTGGAGAACTTCGCCCTTATGTTGGTTTGGATTATGGGCGTGTGTTTTCGCAAGCTTTGTATGGGATTAAGAGTGACCAGCTTGCCGGTTGGACAGCAGGTGTCAAGCTTGCGGGAGGCATGGTCTCTCTTGATGCCAGTTATTCCAGTATTTTTTGGAGCACAGTTAAGCACAAAAAATCAGGAACATTTTTTATGACATTAACAATGGAACTTTAAGCATTTTTTATTGGGGAGTTAAAGTATGAGATATGAGAAGAGAGCAGAAAGAGCAGCTTTATTAGGTGTTTTGGTCTCCAGTACAATGCTCAAAAAGGTTTTATTTGGGGGACTTGGTTTTTCTTGTTTGTTAGCACCTTCAGCGTTACAGGCACAAATTACTGTGGATCCTAACGCGAATGCCGCCCATCGTCCAGATATAGTGGCAGCGCCCAATGGGGTTCCCTCAATTGATATTGTTACCCCCAATGGCAAGGGCTTATCACACAATAAATATTACGATTTTAATATTGGAAATCCGGGTGTGATTTGGAACAATCATGCGCAAGAAGTGGGGCAATCGCAGTTGGGGGGCATTATGCCGGGCAATCCGCATTTGCGCCTCACGGGTTCAGCGAAAGTGATTTTAAATGAAGTGACCAGCAGCAAGCGCAGTGCGCTTCATGGTCCAGGAGAGGTTTTTGGGAGCCCCGCCGATGTGATTATAGCCAATCCCAATGGGATAAGCTGTGATGGTTGCGGTTTTATCAATACGCCCCATGCGACCTTAACCACAGGTGTACCCGAAATTGATGCGAGCGGTTTTTTGAAAGGCTTTGAGGTGCGAGGTGGGGATATCACCTTTGGCGCCAAGGGAGCCAATTTTTTCTCAGGCCAAGGGGCTGTTGATATTGTCGATATTGTCTCACGCACGGTGCATTTTGAAGGAGCTGTTGCGGGCAGAGAAATTGGTGTGACAGCAGGGACCGGTCACTTTGATTATGCTTCACGGGAAATGAAAGAACTAACTGATATTACTGGTAAACCAGAATATGCGATAGATGGTTCTGCTTTGGGGGCTCTACAGGCGGATCAGATTAAACTTGTGGCAACAGAAAAAGGTGTTGGGGTTCGTATGCGCCATGATATGGCAGCCAATGCGGGGCAGTTGCATCTTTCTGCTGACGGGAAAATCTCGTTGAAGAATGTTTTTGGTCATGGGGGTGTTGTCCTCAAATCGAAAAGCCAGAGCGTATTGGCAAAACACATCACCTCGAAAAAGCATATTGATATTGCCGCCCATAAGGATGTGACGTTAGAAACGGTTGGCGCTGATGGTCATTTGAAGATAGAGGCGCAAGATGGGCTTTTATCGATTGCCGGTAAGGCAACCTCTGGAGGCAACATGGAGCTGTCTTCGCGCCAGACACTTCAAGTTTCAGGGCTAGGGTCAGGTGCTGATATGGCTCTTGAATCGGGCGGAGACTTGAAGCTTGAGGGGATTGTTTTAGCGCAAGGGAATCTCAAGGCGCATGCCGGTGGTGATATACAGGCGCAGCTTTTAGCTGGTGGGGTTGATATGGCGGCAACGGGTGCTGCTGGTGTTGTTGTTCTTGGCACCCAAGGGGATGTTGATCTCCAGAGCAGTCAAGGTGCGATTGTTGCTGAAAGTGTTTATGGGGCAGGAGACATCACCCTGGTTTCTCATAACGGGCTATCTGTTTCTCAAACAATTCTGTCGCATCAAAATGTTGTCATTCAAGCACAACCAGAAACAAATGCTCCCGTTCATTTTAGACAACTTTTAGCCTATGGTAAGGCAAATATTGAGGGTGGGGCGGTTGACTTTTCTTCGCTGATGACGGGTGAAAAAGCTGTTTTAAAGGTTGGCAGCCTTGATGCAGGCACACTGATGACAGGTGTCGTTTCTACGGGCGGTTCAGGGGATCTTGTTTTAGATAAAAACGGCTTTCTTTTGATTACAGCAAAAGAAGGGGTGAAGGTTGGTCAGATTGCCAGTGGTGGCAATATTGAAATTTTTGCAGGCAACGACATCTATTATGATCAGGTCATGGGCTATGGCAGCGCAACATTGACATCGGTATCAGGAGAGATCAGTGTTGAGAATGTGCTGTCTGCTGAGGGGGATGTGAGATTGACAGCAAACACTCTCGATTTAAGCAATAATCGTTCTCATATTTACACGCCGCAAACGCTGTATTTAATTGCAGATCATATTGATGTCTCAGAGAGCGAATTGGCTTATGGCGGTTTAGACTTTCAAAGCACCAATGCCCTTGATATTCACCATGCGCTGCTACAAGCCGTGACAGATCAGGGTGGGACTGGAGATATTCTCTTTATTGCTCCAAGCGTTATGGTTGATGAGACAACTTCTGTTTTAGCAGCACGAGATTTCGTGATCAAGACGGGGGAGCTTAGAAATAGCGGTCAATTGGCATCGGGGCAGGATTTAGTCTTTAGCGTGACGGGGGATGTGACCAACAACAAAACGGGCTTAATTTATGTGAAGGGCAATGGTGCTTTACAAGTTGATGGTGCTTTGCTCAATGATTTTGGCACTATAATGGCAGAAGGTGATTTATCTTTTACCAATGCAGATGGCAGCGGAAAAAGCCTTTCGCTTGTGAACAAAGCAGGCTTTATTCAAG
>NZ_JBHILT010000041.1:0-2391 GCF_042193405.1 Bartonella sp. TT110JLCBS | reverse complement strand
AGGTGATTTATCTTTTACCAATGCAGATGGCAGCGGAAAAAGCCTTTCGCTTGTGAACAAAGCAGGCTTTATTCAAGTTGGTGGAAACTTAAATATCCAAACCAACACTCTAAAAAACGAAGCCGATAGCACGCCTGTCATCACGGAAAAAACGGAATATAGCGATATTTCATTCGAAAAACCAGACAAATATAATTTTCTCGATGGTAGGGATTTATATCATGATACGAGATCGAATAGCTGGGGTAAAGGAAAGCTTTCTAAGTGGCCGCTTGGTAAAGACAAGAAAAACTTTATATTTGAACAGCAGGTTTGGGCGAGCAAAGAAGAAATCTACGGCACCGCAATTTCAAGCGATGGAACAGTCTATAAGGCTTTTACTTGGGAATATAATGATAACAGAAAAGGCATAGAACAGTATTCCTGGAATGGTTCTCGGCGGAAGGGAGGATGGTTTGGGTCAATAAACGAAGACTGGTCACATATGACAGAAAAGACTGTCACACAAGCATTTTCGCATAAACCAACTGTTTCGGGGGTAATACAATCTAGTGGCAATCTCATCATTAACGCTGATACCATTGACAACCATTATAGCTCTATGAGAGCAGGGGGAAATGCCGATATCCACGCCAATGTGCTGACCAATTTAGGTGCAACGGCTTATAAAAACACTTATCTTGGTTGTCAGGCTAATACAGACAGTTGTTATGGTTATAAAGCTGATGGAAGCCGCGATGTTTCTTTAGATATAGCCAATGGCAAGGATCGCCAGATTGGTTCAGAAGCTTTGGAGAGCGTTCCTGGTCTTGTCCAAGCGGGCGGCACTTTAAATCTGGTGGTCGATCAACTCAATAACACGGCAGCGGAAGGTTCGATTACAGGGGATGCGCATTTTAAAGCACAAGCAGTTGAAGGCAATCCACTGGAGTCCTTAAGTGGTTTAACTGGGGCTGGCGCTCTCTTTACACCAAAAGTGGATCTCAATAATGCAGGGGAACTTTCTGAGGGGCTCCCTTTACCAAAACCCCAATCGGGTGGTGTTGGGGGCACGCTGCCCAACCAAAATTTCATTTATGAAACGCGGGCAGAATTCCTTGATGTTGGCAAGTTTTATGGCTCAGCCTATTATTTGAACAGAATTGGTTACAATCCTGACAGAGAGATTTTTTTCTTAGGCGATGCTTATTTCGAAAAGGAATTGATTGAAAAACAAATGCGTGATCTTGTTGGTCAAGGTTTGGGCAAAGGTTCCTTTATTCCTGGAAGTGATGCCATTGAACAAGTCAAAACCTTGCTGGATGTCGGGGCAGACTATGCAAAAGCCCACAATCTCCCCTTTGGTGAGGCTTTGAGTGAAGAACAATTGGCTTCTCTAGAAGCCCCGATGGTGATTTATGTGCGCCAACAGGTCAAGGGCATGGATGTTTACGCACCGGTGCTTTACATCCCTGAAAAAGACAGAGCCTCCTTTGTTTCTGCTGGGGCTTTGATCATGGGCGATGATGTCAATATCACCAGCCAAAATACGAGCAATTCAACGATTATCAATTCAGGGCGGATTGCGGCAAATCACCAATTGCATGTGCATGGTGGGGATATCCTCAGTCAAGGGGGGCATTTTGCGGCGGGTGGGGATGCTGTTCTCCTTGCGGAGAAGAATATTCGTTTAGATGCAGGGCGCACAACGGTTGACGGCGTGGAGACCGTTTTAAACACCGAGGCGCTTTCTGCTGGTGGTAATGCAACGGTGATTGCTAAACAAAATATCACCGCTTCCGGGGTGGGGATCACCACCGGAGGTGATCTTGCCATGGCTACAGAAGAAGGCAACTTGACGATCGGTTCAGCAGAAACCCATTACCATGATGAACAGGGTGATGCTACCATGCATCATAAATCAGAAGTCAACTCTGGAGGCTCAACGACACTTCTCTCTGGACAAGATTTGAATATTCTAGGCTCTGATGTTCAAGCAACGGATAATCTTTCCTTACAAGCTGAGAGGAATGTTTCGATTGATGCTACACGCAACAGCATGGACAATCAGAATGGGAGTGAAACATCTCATGTTGCTTTACACAATGGCTCTCATTTAAGTTCTGGAAAAGAGACCACTGTTCTCTCTGGAAAAGATATCCATATTGCTGCTTCCGATATAGATGCCAAGGGCAATGTTGGTCTTGGTGCCCAAGGGGAGATAACAATAGGGGTGAGAAACGATGAGATGGAGTATCATCTTCGCACCAAAAACACGAAAGTGGATATGCAAGCCTCTCATGCCGTTGGATCTTCGATAAAATCGGGAGGTGACACCACTGTCATTGCAGGGCAGGATGGCAAACCGCATGATCTTAGCATCACAGGCAGTTCCATTGCGGCTGATGGCAA
>NZ_JBHILT010000335.1:0-515 GCF_042193405.1 Bartonella sp. TT110JLCBS | reverse complement strand
TCAACATGGTCCGCAACATTGGTTGTCTCATTATTTAATTTAAAATCAATCGGCTTTGGTGGTGCGATTTCCCATTCCTTGTACCAATCGACAATAACAGAGCCATCAGCATCAAGGACAACACCTTGAACAGCGCCAAGTTGCATATTTTCCCATGTCAATTCTATTTCAGAAATCAGTTTCTTTTGTTTTCTGGCAATATATTTCATTGCTGTCTCTAACTGATCTTCTGTCCCAAATTCACGCCGGTTTTGGATTTCTTCTGATTTTACGGTATCACTTTTGGCAATCCGTGTTGTTTTGAAAAACCGAAGATTACGACCCTCTCTATCACCTTCTGCCAAAGGTGCGCCACGTTCACTGGTTTGAATAAGCGAAAATGTATTATCACGCCGTTCAATCCCAACCACTGTGGTACTGGTTTCAACTTCTTCAAAAAGATTAAGAGAACTTACAAGACCAGGTTGAAACTCATAGTTTTCGATGGCTTTCATCATTGTGATGCTTGAGAAAGC
>NZ_JBHILT010000334.1:0-515 GCF_042193405.1 Bartonella sp. TT110JLCBS | reverse complement strand
CGATAGTAAGAAGGATCATTTTTGAAAGCTGTTATCGCAGAACCAATATCATTGAGTGCAGCTTGATAGGTTTGTTTCAAGCGCTCAGGGTTGAGAGCAGGAATGTCGCTTTTATTGAGAAGGGTGCGCAATTCACTCGAAAGTTGGTCAAAATTGATGCCATTGTCACTGTTTTTTGCAAAAAACTTTTCAAGACTTTCGCTGTTTAAGTTTGCAAGTATGGGGGAAATATTGTTTTTGAGGCTGTCAACGGTTTGTTGGATCATGGAGCTGTTTTCTAGAGCCGTTTTAGCTCCTATCTTTGCTGTACTAGAAACCACGTGGATGGCTTGGATGGTCATCAGCAATGTTATGAGAGCCCAAGTGAGAAAGCCATGAAGAATCCCTGAGGTTTCAGCAAAACGTCCAGCGACAAAGCCTCCCAAAGCTAGGCTAATTAGTGTAACGATAACAGAACCCACGCCAAAGGAGAGGAAAGAGCCTTCAAATGGGGTTGAAGAGGTGAAATCCATTTG
>NZ_JBHILT010000333.1:0-515 GCF_042193405.1 Bartonella sp. TT110JLCBS | reverse complement strand
GGTACAGAACTCAATATTGCAAATAAAGACAAAGTAGATCGGACACTTTCCGGTGTGAAGGAAGCGGTGAAAGGTAATGAAGCAGTCAATAAAGCGCAGCTTGATGCAAGTCTGAAGGATCTTTCCAGCAGCCTTCAGTCTGATGATTCAGCAGTTGTTCATTACGATAAACAGGCAGATGGTAAAACTGATTATAGCAGTGTGACTTTAGGTAAAGGTAAGGATGCAGGACCAGTTGCACTTCATAATGTCAAAGATGGTACCATTGCTGAAAATTCACGTGATGCAATTACGGGTAGTCAGATCAACACAATTTCTCAGGATTTAGCTAAGTTTCTTGGTGGCGATGCAAAATTTGTTGGCGGTACGTTTACAGGACCGACCTACAAGTTATCCAAGGTTGATGCAGATGGTAATATAACAGACAGTTCTTTTAATAATGTTGGTAGTGCATTTACTGGTCTTGATGATAATATCAAGAATGTGAATGCACGGATTAAGGAAGTTTCTGAAGG
>NZ_JBHILT010000332.1:0-519 GCF_042193405.1 Bartonella sp. TT110JLCBS | reverse complement strand
CCCAAGGGCTGACAGAAGCCGGTGCGGCTATCGTGGCCTTGGCTGTCACGGCGGTTACGGGTGGAGCAGCCTCGGGCGCTGCCAGTGCCATTACCGGTGCTTTGGGGCTTGGCTCGAGCACCGCCATGAATGCGGCGATACAGGCGCTGGTGTCCAAGCGCTGATTAACAAAAGCGCTGTGGCTCTTGTCAATAATCGCGGCAACATTGCCGGCGCCTTGCATGAGCTTGGCTCTTCAAAGAATGTTCTCAGCATTGTCTCGTCGATGTTGACAGCAGGCTTAACCAGCCAACTAACGGAAATGGCAGGTGTTGGACAATCTTTGCCAAAAACCGCTCCTTTTGTCGATCGTATCGCCCTTGAAGCGAAAAAGAACCTGATCAAAGCCGCCATTGGCACAGGCGTTCAAACGGCTCTTGAGGGTGGCTCTCTTGACAAGAACTTTTTTAACAATCTGCGCATCGCCCTGTCTGATACGGTTGGCAAATCGTTGGCGGAAGAAATCGGTACCGCCAAGGC
>NZ_JBHILT010000331.1:0-521 GCF_042193405.1 Bartonella sp. TT110JLCBS | reverse complement strand
ACCCAAAGTAATCGTAATCACCCGAGTTGATGGGTAACGACTCTTATCTGTAAAGTCCAATGTTTGGTTGCCCATCTTGATCTTAGTCGACCGGGCATTGCCGACCCGAATGGTAATGCTCCGGGCAGACTTAGCTAAAACAACTGTCCGTTTATCATTTGCAGCCATCGTCCGACTTAACCGAGTAGTTCCATCAACTAACACGCTGTTGGTTGATGTTCCAGTGGTTGAAATTTGTAAGTTAGTGGACTTAGAAAGTGACTTTGTGGACCGGTAAGCAACCGTCGTACTTGTCCGTGAAGCTTCAGTTAATTTAATAGTGTTGGAAGTCTTCGTAGATGACTTCTTTGAACTAGAAGATGCTTTCTTATTGCTGGATTGTCGTGAAACGGAAACCGAACTACTATCAATTTTAGAAGAATCCCGGTGATTCCGTGCAATCGCCGTTACCCAAATGGCTGCCAGAATAATCAGAACGATGACACTAATGATAATCGTTGGCAAATACCTTCTGACACCTT
>NZ_JBHILT010000330.1:0-521 GCF_042193405.1 Bartonella sp. TT110JLCBS | reverse complement strand
ATGCCATGGATAAGATTCCATTTGTATGACTGGATAAGTGGTACAGATGGAATGACGTTAGAGCAAAGGGGCGCTTATATGACGCTTCTCGTTCGCATGTACGATAAAAAAGCACCAATTAAAGAAGATTTTGAAACGCTTGCACGTGCTTGCAATTGTTCGCAGAAAAAATTTGCAGCTATTGTCGAATACTTAATGAGGAATGATAAACTTGTTGAGACAGATAATGGATTGTGGAATACGCGCGTTGAAGAAGAGCTGAACGATTTTGCTGATAAAAAAGAGCACATATCGCAAGTTCGTAGTGAGGCTGGTAAAAAAGGTGCACAAGCAAAAAATAATACAAAACAACATGTTAATAATTTTGCTGAAGCAAATGACAAGCAAAACGTTTTTTTTGCTGAAGCAAACGCTAAGCAAAATCAAGCTATAAAGAACCAGAATAAGAATATATATAAAAAAACTAAAACTAACGTTTTAGCAAAAAAAGAAATTGGTTCTGAAAGTTTAGAAACAAACGA
>NZ_JBHILT010000329.1:0-521 GCF_042193405.1 Bartonella sp. TT110JLCBS | reverse complement strand
AGTATAATCATGCAACTGACCACCATTAACAGCTTGCTGAGAACCTGCTTCAATCTTGCCTGCCGCTACATTGTCTATCATAACAGGTTCGCTGTCATTGCCTCCTACTAACGTAATGCTATTGGTCTTTTTCCCATCACTATCTTTGTCATAGGAAACAACGCCATCCGTTACGGCTACTTCAATATCTTTCACATGTTGATCTATCGTATCTACTTTGTCTTCAACCTCTTTTACCCTCTCATTCGTACTCCAAAGCTGACCACCATTAACAACTTCTTGCGAGCCTTCTTCTATCTTACCATCCAATACATTCGTAATCTTACTCGACTTACCATCATGCTTCGCATCATACGCGCCTTCTTCTTCATTCCAATTCAAACCATTACTCGCCACATTCTTCTCAACATCATGAATACGCTCGTTGATACTCGTCATACCATCACTGACACCATCAAAAGCTCCTGCTACATCATGATAGATCTTCTTTTCTGACGAACTACCATCAGAATTGAATTGTG
>NZ_JBHILT010000040.1:0-5736 GCF_042193405.1 Bartonella sp. TT110JLCBS | reverse complement strand
TAAACCACTTTCATGCTTCATATTAAAACCTCAATAAAATCTTGAATTGTTCGCGAACATCGGCACGCAAAGGAATAGTGACAGGCGTTTTGAGTATCTCTACACCACCACGTAGTTCACCAAATCCTAACCAAAGTTTGCCAGGAGGGGTTTGTTGTGCAAGAGAGCCATGAACGAGAAGGGAAACAGAGGCGGCTTGTTTGTCCTCAACATCTTCAAAATCTGTGCGGGCTGCAAGAAACAACAGAGTGCCGGTTGGGGAAGGGTTAAATTTGTTTCCACAATGGCTGTACACACCATCCAAAGCCTGTTCGACAGGCGCTACAGCATAGCATCTGCGATACCCAATCACGCTATTTTGGCTGTCTCTTAACACGAGATAAAGCGTACGGTTGCTAAACCACTCTGTCATGAGTATATCGCGTTCATGTTTTTTGACCGAACACCACGGAAAATTTGCCATGTCCCATGGATAATCGATTTGTTCCCAGCTTAACTCTTCATCCCCATCATCTATCCAATTACCAATAAGCCGGCCTTCTTCTTTTGTGAGGGTATGATTGATTTCTGTTGTGCGTCCAAAGGAAAACAAAGTGTCCCCAGCTGTTAAACGAACACCGCTCTCATACTCCAACATGCTGTCATCAAGGCGTGACATATTGCATTCCATGGCTTGCACATTATAACCATAGGTCCCACGGCGAAAATCAGAGCGCAAACTTTTGGAAAGGTCGGTAATCGCTTCAATGGCTTCAAGGCTTTTGCGTTCAGGCAACTGATCAAAATCAAGTTGAAAGGAATTCCACCATGCACGTCCCGTCCAAGCGGGTATAAAGCGGGCTGTAATCTCTAACCATCTCAACCCCATCTCTATTGCCATAACAGATCCGCGCAGGCGTTGCCATGCAAGCCCTTGGTCAATCAAATCATAGAGGTTTGGAACATAAGGTGTCAGTTCACCAAGCCCGTATTCTTCAATCAACCACGGCAAAAAGCGGGGAGGGCGCGTGATCAATTTAGCACGTGAAATCCCCAAAACAGAACCATCAATATCTTGATGAAAATCGCAAGCATCGGCAAGGCGCTTTTCAAATTCTGTTGCGTTTGTGGGAAGGAGGGAACCAACCATTAGCGGGCATACCCCTTAAAGTTTAAGGTGATTTTTCCAATCGATAAAATTTCTTCATCACAAACCATACTGTCTTGTGTTGGGGTAATGGCAATCACTTTTTGGACACCAGAAATCATTAGTTTTGAAATCCACCACGAGAGGCTTAATTCACGACCAATGGCTTGTTCTTGTCTCCATGCTGCTCTTAAATTTGTTTCCATTGTCGTGAGAATTTTCAAAGATGTTTCTGGTAACAGCCAAACATCTGCTTCTAAGTCCAGCACTTTTTTAACAGCAGCGTGAACAATGATTGTATCATTGGTCATGATGATATTTTTTTTGTGAAGAGCTTCTGAAACTGTTTGTATGAGATCTTCAGATGCCGTTCCTTCTTCATTGTTGCCAAAAAGAGCAACATAGATGGTTGGGTCTTTGCCTTTACGATAGATAATCGCATCTTTCACTCGACTATCGGCTGTTAAGGCGATAAGCTTGTAATAGGGTTCTGTTCCACTTCCGTTTCCTCCACGGGCATGAAGCTGTATGCGTTCACGATATCTCTCGTCACTTTCACCCTCCATGCGGGCAAGACCATGCCAGTTTCCCAAAGCATCAAGAGATTCACCGGTTGCAAAATCAAGAATGTTGTTGCGTGCCGCTTCGTTAATACGCTGTCTTAACAGCAACTCTCGATAGCTAAAAGCCTCTATGACTTTTACAGCCGGATCACTTTCAAGAATGGTATATTCAGGCAAAAGCTCTTTTAAATGGGTAAGAGCCGCTGCGCGGATTTCCTCAAAAGAAAGTTCTGTGATGATTTCCGGTTTTGCAAGTACTCCATTCATTTTATCAGTAATCCTTCCATGGTAATGGGCTTGCCGGATGGCAAATAAATGCCTTCAAAGGATAAAGAAACGTGTCCATTCTCACCCCTTTTAAAATCAATTTTTTTCAATTTAAAACGCGGTTCCCACTTGTCTAAAGCCTCAGCAACAGCGGCATAAAGAGCAACAGCAAAAGCATTATTAACCGGTGCATCAATGAGTTCAGCAACACGTGAACCATAATCACGCCGCATTACACGCGAACCAATCCGCGTTAACAAAATATCAAGGATTGATTGACGTAAATGATCAATGCCGGTCAATGGCTTTCCTGTTGTACGGTCCATTCCACTGTTCAATTGGGACCTCCTGTCATAGAACCACCAGGGGAAACACCGCCATGAACATGGGTTTCTCCTACATTGGTGCCGTTATGTCTTAATCCACTTGAATGAATGGAAACATTATTTCCAGAATGTAGAGAGAGACTATCATTCGAATTCAGTGAAATGCCATCACCTGCCTTCAAAGAGATGTTGCCTTTTGCGTTTAAATTTATATCGCTTTCTGAAACAATCTTTATGCCTTCCGGTGCGGTAAGCTCTAGCTTGCCACCATCACCTTTTAGTGACACACCATCAGCGATTGTCAGGATAAACTTTCCGCCGGATTTGATGTGAATTCCATAAGTGTTTTGTTCATCATCATATTCAAGGCTGGTTCCATCAGGGTATATCGTTCGGTGAATGCTGCCTTTATCGGCTGCTTGATTAGCATCGGTATGAAGTGAACCAACAATCACCCCTTGTGATAAATCCCCTGATGACGAGATAACAATCACTTGCTCTCCAACATCGCGCCCTTCATAGGAGCGTGTTTTACCGGCGCGGGCTTGTGTGTCTGGAATCCAGTCACTGACAAGATTGCCACTTTTTACCCGATAGCGTGCGTTTTTATGGTCGACATGGCTAATCTTCCCCACCACAACCATATTGGCCACACGTCTCTTTAGATCTGTGATTTCTTTATCGCGCCGCTCTAACATGTCCACCTTCAATTTTATGGTATTTATCTTTATTTCTCACGCCTGTTTCTGGTTCAAAGCTTAAGAAAGGTTCAACGATTCTTGCTGTTACATTGCCTTCTTCTTCATCCATGTTGGGGATGTTGGTCACATAAATGACTTCAAAGGTTAAAATTGCACCGTGGAGTGCTAGAGCGCCATTATCGCCAAAGGCAAAAGCAATATTTTGCAGGCGGCATGTTTCAACGCTGTTTTTAAGATTGGGATTAGCGTAGAAAACCTCCTCAACTTCCCATGCTAATTGGTCAACAAAACGTGCTCCATCTTCACATGTCGCATAACATTCAACATCTAGCGTTAAAACACGCCGCCTTACTCCATAATCATAGCCATCTTCAATTGTTTCACTTTGTGTTGAGATATTAATAGCTGGCATTGCTTCAATAAATAAATTGAAGTCACGCATATTGAAAACATTGTCACCAGCTGCCGTCTTTGCTGCCTTTATCAAAGCAACAAAGCTTTCCCTTATTGTTTCTCTCGGATGCATGAGTGTTTCTGTCCAATTAAGTGTATAAAATGATTGACTAGGATTAATAATGATACTATTATTGGTTATGAGCAATAAAGTTGAAAAAATAATCAGCTTGATGAAAGCATCACCAAAGAACATCAAGTTTTCAGATTTGTTGGCTGTATGTGTCTATTTCTTTGGAGAACCGCGGAACAATGGTACAAGCCACTTTGTTTTTAAAACACCGTGGCTTGGTGATCCTCGTGTAAATATTCAAAAAGATTCTGGTAACAAAGCAAAAGCTTATCAAGTCAAACAAGTCTTACAAGCGATAGAAAGGATGAAACATGAACAATAATCATTATACATATCGTGTTTTGTGGTCGCAAGAAGATGAGGAATATGTCGGATTGTGTGCAGAATTCCCATCCCTTTCATGGTTAGATGCTCAAGCAGAGAAAGCTTTAAAAGGTATTATGGACCTTGTTTCAGAAGTTGTTGAGGACATGCAACATAATGGAGAAGAAGTTCCTGTGCCTTTGTCACATGGTAAATACAGTGGTAAGTTTCAATTAAGAATACCACCAGAACTCCATAGAAAACTTGCAATACAAGCCGCTGAAAATGGTGTGAGTTTAAACAGATACATTTCCTCTAAACTTTGAATCTTTTAAAAGTCTATACGTACTAAAAGAAAATTAATTCTTATGAAACCCTCTAAATTAAAACAAATACCCGTTTTTAAGACGGATAAAGAAGCAGAAAACTTTGTTGATACTGCCGATCTTACAGATTATGACTTAACTGGTTTTAAGCCTATTCATTTCGAATTCTTACCTAAAGAAGTCTCTTGACCACTCCCCATCTTAAGAACGGGGAGGGGAGTTCTATTTTTTAATTAAGCAACCTTTTTAATGGGGTTGTCTAAATTTGGTTCATAAGTTCGCAACAAAGAATCCATACGATGTGGAAGTTCTGAAGCTCCAAAATCTGTCAAAATTGCCAAGATTTTTGTAATATTGGGTACGTCATCTTGAAGCTTTAAAACCAGAGCATCTACGACCGATTCCATAACCTCAACTATAGCATTGCAGTCCTCATCTCCAATGCCTCGATGGTTAGAAAGCTTAAACAATGCCATCCACAAATCGCATAAGAAGTCGACACTGCTATTCATTGCACACCCCCAAAGATTTGTTCTCTCAAACATGCTAATCCTCTAGATGTGATTTTCGTTGAAGGCAGCACCTTTTCTGTACCATCTGGTCTTTGAATGGTAATAGCGGGACAATCCATGAATCCTTTCTTTATCTTATCCTGATAAGGTAACAGAGGCGCCCCTGGAGCCCGTCGATATACCCAATCATGTTTACGCAAGTAATCCGTTAAATCCTTAGGTCGCACCTCTAACATCTTTGCAGCTTCTATCAGACCAAACAAACCATCAGAACGCTTTAAACCTTCCAAAGCCTCTGCTTTTGGTGCTAATTCAGCGATAACATGATCTTTATGCTCTATTTGACTTTGTAAGTGATTTAAAACACCAAGCAATGCCTCCGGTTTAGAGTAGTCAACTTGTGATGCAGCTATCTGTGGAGCAGCTACTTGCTTCAAAAGCCGTTCACATTTGATAAAGTATAAACGAGCCTCTCTACCTTTCTTATTGTTCTCAAGCATAGAAAGCTCTTTTGCTACATTTAGTGTAAGATAATATTCTTTTAACACTACATTTTGACGTTCGCCAGTTTTGGCGAGCGTTAAAATATAATCTATTCCCTCTTCTAAATTGTATTTGATAATACGGTCTTTAATCCAATTGGAAAAGTCTCGTTTTGCCTCTAAGAATGCGTGCAGATTACGTGCATTTACTGTTTGAACAATTTCCTGTCCAACAGTTTGTTCCGATATCGGAATAAGAGTGTTCATTGTGAACTCCTTATGGTTAAATGTTTTCATTGACACCTTAGAAAGGTATCGGGCGCTGAAAACACGGCCATAAGTCCGTCGTTATGCTTTCCCCCGAAAGGGTATTTTATGGCATAACCACACCCGACAAGACCAGTATACGCCATACGCATATAATGAGTCAAAGCCTTCAATGTACGGAAAAAGATTGTATCGGCAATCCATCCGCTTATGGTTTTAAGGTGTTTTCAGGCACCTGATTCGATTATTCACATTGTCGCCACAATGTCAAGTGGCAATGTAATGTTTTTATAAAAGTAATCAAAACGGCTTGCTAAATAAAGATGCCTTATTGTTT
>NZ_JBHILT010000004.1:0-138762 GCF_042193405.1 Bartonella sp. TT110JLCBS | reverse complement strand
CAAGAGTTTGTTGATAACTACAAAAGCGCACTTGCCGAGTTACAAGGGCTTATACTTCCTAAATCAAAAACTGGTAAACTTGTTGAAGGTTCATTTGCATGGCTGCTTAAACAATACTTTAACAGCTCTAATTGGCATAGCTACTCTAATACTACAAAAAAACAAAAAGAACTCATTCTTATGAAGGTATGTGATACCATAGGAAACATTCCATACCAAGCAATTGAAAAGAAACATATCATAGCCGGTGTTGAACGGCGTAAAGAAACACCAGCAATGGCTAGAAATTTTCTGAAAGCCCTTAATGGTCTTTTTAATTGGGCGATTGACCAAGGTCTTTTAGAAAATAATCCAGCCTTAGGTGTTAAAAGACCAGCCCTTCACAACAAAGATGGGTTTGCTGTTTGGACAGAAGAAGATGTTGAGAAATATTATCAAAGATGGTCCCGTGGTACCCATGAACGCGTTTGGATTGATGTTCTTTTATATACGGGTTTGCGTCGTGGTGATGCGGTCCGCATTGGCTGGAAAGATGTAAAGAATAATATCATTCATCTTAAAACAGAGAAAAGTAAATTCCAAACAGATGTTTTTCTTCCTATTTTACCGGAACTAGCAAAAACACTTGAAACTGGTCCTATTGGAGAAGAAACATTCATTTGTGGTAAAGAAGGTAAAAAACTCGTTAAAGAAAGTTTTGGCAACCTTTTTCGTGAGGCTTGTAACGTAGCGGGAATCAAAAAATCAGCACATGGCTTAAGAAAATTAGCAGCAACACGCGCAGCTAACTCTGGTGCAACAGTATCACAACTCAAAGCAATTTTTGGCTGGACAAATGATGCTATGGCATCTCTTTACACAAAGAGCGCAGACCGTAAAAGGTTAGCTATAGAGGCGATAAAAAAGCTTCAAAAAGATGAGGGATAGAGGCAAAAAAACTCAATAGAATCAAGATTCACCTATTCCCCCATATTAGATATAACTATTTTATTTTACTTGCTTTTTATTTGCCTGTCACGCCCACCATTCAACTTTATAGTATAAATAAATTATTGAGTTATCGTATTCTTTCAAGGTACGGGATGCATAAATAAAGATTCGGAAATAAGATTTTGCAACATGCCTCTACAAAGGGCATGCTTTACGGAGTGTTTTTAATATTTTTTACGTTCTGATAGCGCCTCTTGGAGGAAGCCATCTAAAAGTATCACAAACGTAATAACAGCCTCGTTGAATGAGAAATCCGAATATCGTAATGTTTTCTCATTTCAAACCTATTTATATTGAATCAATCAAAACCGTCTTCTCTCTTATACGTCATAAGAGGAACTGGTATTAGGTAATAAATTATATAAACATGCTGAAAAACGTAATAATATTATTCACAAAAAATAAAAAAATTACAATAGATGTTTTTTTGCAATTTCACCAGCATTAGCTGCAATGCTTAAATCTAATCTAAGAAATAAAATATTCATTTTCAGAAAGATGAAAAGAATCTCGTAAAAAAATTTTTGCAATCTGTTTCCTAAAGCATGTAATGTAGTAGCAACACGCAGTAAGAAAATGCAATGCTATAGTTTCAGCAATCGAAAGCAATTTTTACTGAAAAAAGAGAAAACAGCATCATTTTATACTAAAACAGTCAACAGAAAACGTTTAGCAACAAAATAAACCAAAAAACATTAAAAAGGTTCGGGAGTATACAGAAAAATAAGCTAATAGAATAAAAGGAAAACTCTCTAACTTTTTACAGCCTATTAATATCATTTAAACATGGTGATCCCGACAGGATTCGAACCTGTGACCCACGGCTTAGAAGGCCGTTGCTCTATCCAGCTGAGCTACGGGACCCAACTGATTATTTTCTCAATTCAAAATAGCATCTTTAATTCAATGTGTCCAAGAATGCTGCCGATCACTGCGAAAATTATCAGAATAAGAAATAGCGCGTCGAATCGATGTATGTTTCTTTTCTACACGGTAAGAGATAGCATTCTTACGCGCAAAAGCAATCGCTTCTTCCTTCCTATTAAATCGAATCCTTACCTGATTATTCATATCAGACGTTGCTGTGTAGCCCATAAGAGGTTCAAGCATTTTTGCTTTCATTGGCTCATACTCTAGAATCCAAAAACCTGTATTCCCCTTACCTGACTGCATAGCTGTCTTAGCAGGACTATAAATACGTGCGATCATGCCTTTTTCCTTCAGATTACACAACGCTTGGATGATAGTTTTTCACCACACGTACCCAATTGGGTCATTCTCACACACTCAATCAAATATGGTCGGAGCGATAGGATTCGAACCTACGACCCCCTGATCCCAAATCAGGTGCGCTACCAGGCTGCGCTACGCTCCGCCATTTACATTTACTTGATGCACATTTCCTAAAATTTTCACAACAGAAGTGCAAGAGAAAAACACACTTTTTTTTAATTTTGTTGCATTTCTTTACAAAAAAGCACATTTTTTAATTTTTTTCCCTACTCAATAACAAATTTATTGACAAATAGTAGAAAACAACCTCCGTAAAAATCCAATCTATATAAAAAAGAATGAATTTCTCTATAAGGACTTCATAATTTTTATCCTGCTTTAAGCAAGCTCTCATTGTATCAAAACACATTCCACAGATACAATTTTAGAAAAAAATGACTTAAATATCATAGAAAAACTTTCCCAAAGAGAACATAAGCCAAAAAATTCAGCTGTATTAAGCTTTTTTCCCCTCTTTTTCTATCTTTCCAAGGACACTTTTATTAAAAATTCTAGAATCTTCTACAATCCAAATCCATAAACAACAAACATTTTTTCAAAGCACAAAGGTTTTATTATAAATAAAATAAAGCGCTCTTTTTAGAAAAATTTTCAAATGCGAAAATGGTAAGAATTCAACATCATACAATAAAATCTCAAAGCTATTTAAAATAAACACACGATAAGAGTAAAAAATACTATTTTTTACTCTTATATAGATATCCAAAAAGAAGAAAATTTAAATGACTTGTCTTCCACATATTGAAACGATAATAGAAGGACAGAATAAGTAAGCCATGATAAGGAGTATTTACGGATTTCTTCTATTTAAAACTTCAGCAATAACAGCACGTGTTATTTTTCTTTTTCTTTGTAATGCCAACTGATCAACAGAATCAATAACACGCTTCAATGAAAATAAAGAACGTTCACAACGACTTACAAGATAATAAACCGTATCTGGATGTACAATAAGTTGCCTATCGGAAAAAAGCTTAAATGCAACAGCTGTTAACAATGCATCATCAGGCTGATTAATTTCAACGAACATCACCGAATTAAGACGACTTTTTAGATCATTTAACATTAAATTCCAAGCGGAAGGAAGTGTTCGTGCCGTCATCAATAAAGTAGCTTGTCGTGCATCAAGATTTGCTTGCTTAATACTGTTAATTAAATGAAAAAGTTCTGTCTCATTGATTTCACCTGCATCAATATCCTCTATTAAAAATGATCTGCCTAAAGAAGCCATAGTAATAGCCTGATCAATTTCATTGTGCTGAATCCTGAAAGCATCTGCTTTTTGGAGCCATATATTAGAAAAGTGCGTTTTTCCAGATCCTTCTTTGCCAACCAAAACTGCAATAGGTAAGCTCCAATTAGGCCAGTGATCAATAAGCTGAAAAGCCATACGATTGCTTTCCGTTACTACTAAATCATCAAATTGAAAAATTGGATTATGAGGAAAATTTAAAGATAATTGCGTTTCACGCCCATTCATTTTAGCGGCTCCGAATTTCCGCTTCGCGAATACATCTGAGAACTCAGATAAGTATGAAGAGCAAAACGAACTAAAACGCCAACAGCCGCTGCCGCAGGAACAGCAACAAGCATACCAGTAAAACCAAAGAGTGAAGAAAAAGCAAAAAGTGAAAACATCAACCATACAGGATGTAATCCCACTGATGAACCTACAAGCTTGGGTTGAAGAATATAACCTTCAATAAATTGACCAATTAAAAAAAGTGTCATCACAACAATGATTCCTCCCCAATTATTGGGATAAAACTGGACCCATGCAATACCAACAGAAAGGACCAAACCACTCATTGTGCCAATATAAGGAACAAAGCTAATAAGACCAATAAACATACCAATCAAAAGACTAAAATTGAGTCCTGCAATCGTTAAACCAATAGCATAATAGCCTCCCAATATGAGACAAACTGTTCCTTGTCCACGAACAAAGCCTGCTATAGCTCTATCCATTTCATGAAAAATACTCCGAACAGTTTCAAGATGATCACGCGGTATTAACGAATCAATTGCTTTCACCATCCGTGGCCAATCTAACAACATATAAAATGCCACAACA
Source organism: Bartonella sp. TT110JLCBS (assembly GCF_042193405.1). Lineage (NCBI taxonomy): Bacteria > Pseudomonadati > Pseudomonadota > Alphaproteobacteria > Hyphomicrobiales > Bartonellaceae > Bartonella > Bartonella sp. TT110JLCBS. The sequence continues at coordinate 134,405 of NZ_JBHILT010000004.1, read as the reverse complement.
GGCGCCACAACCAATAGGCTAACGATATTAACGATAGATTTTCCTGACTTTAAAAGTGAATTCAAAAGAGACGTAATAAAATCCGAACCTTCTCCCAAAAATCCTTTAATATTATTCCGTAATTCATTTGGATCACTTCCAAAATAGCGCCTTATCCAATCAAAATCATGCTCAACAAAAAAGGTCTGAATACGATTAATATAAACAGGTAAACCATCACTCATAAATTGCTGTATTTGCCAACTAATAACAGGAATCAAAATAACTAAAGCAGCAACAAAGGTAATAACAATAAATAAAGTAATAAGGACAGTCCCAAACACACGACGAATACCAAATTTTTCAAGTAATTGAACAATGGGATTGAGAAAATAAGCCAACACAATCCCAGCCACAAAAGGAAGCAAAATTGATCCAAAAACAAACATAAAAAGAATGAAAAAAATCAGCGTACCAAGCCAAAAAAAGATTTGTCTTTTCATATTATTCGGCAACGGTAATTGAGTATATGCTGGCATATAAGTTTTATAACGGTCATGGGATGTATTCTCATTCACTTTTTTTCTCATAAGTTGCCAAGAAGACTTTCCGTGGTTATCTGATATCTTGTTCATAAAATATCCTAAAAAAAATTTCTTCACAAAAAATTATAAGCATTTTCAAAATAAGGTACAAGAAAAGTTGCTTATTTTCTTATCAATATCTCTTGCAGAGGAAACTCTATCATGGCATTGCATAACATCAAAAACTGATTTTCCATTAAAGGAAGGCTCCAATGAGCAATCAAGATCTTACAAATAATAAATCCAAGGCTGGGGATAAATCCAAAGCTGGTCTTACCTACGCAAAAGCCGGTGTAAACATCGATATGGGTAATGCTATGGTAGAAAAAATTAAACCCTTTATACGCGCGACAAAACGAGCCGGAGCAGATGCAGAAATTGGCGGGTTTGGTGGCCTTTTTGATTTAAAAGCAGCTGGCTTTACAGATCCTATCCTAGTCGCAGCCAATGATGGTGTGGGAACAAAATTAAAAATTGCCATTGAAGTAGATCACCATAACACTGTAGGTATTGATCTTGTAGCTATGTGTGTCAATGATTTACTCGTACAGGGGGCTGAACCTCTTTTTTTTCTGGATTATTTTGCAACTGGAAAGCTTGACCCAGAACAAGGTGCTGCGATTGTTTCTGGTATTGCAGAAGGATGTAAACAAGCCGGTGCTGCTCTTATTGGAGGAGAAACTGCAGAAATGCCAGGAATGTATGCAGAGGGAGATTATGATCTAGCCGGTTTTGCTGTAGGAGCATGCGAACGCAGCAAGATACTCCCTTCAAAAGATTTGACAGAAGGTGATATTATATTAGGTCTAAGCGCCTCTGGAATTCATTCCAATGGCTTTTCGCTTGTTCGACGAATCATCCAACAAAATTATCTCAAATGGAATGACCCTGCCCCTTTTTCCCCTGAAAACAGCCTTGGTATAGCACTTCTTACACCAACACGCATTTATGTAAAATCGCTTCTTCCCATCATGCGAAAATATGAAGGAATCAAAGCTCTTGCTCATATTACGGGTGGAGGCTTTCCTGAAAATATTCCACGGGTTATTCCATCTTCTCTCTGCGCTGAAATTAATCTTTCTACCATCAATGTTCCCTCCGTCTTTTCATGGATTGCCAAACAAGGTAAAATAGAAAAAACAGAAATGTTAAGAACATTCAATTGTGGTATTGGAATGATCATTATCGTAGCACAGCATGCGGCTGAAACAATTACGCAAGCTCTTGAAAAAAAAGGAGAGAAGGTGACTCCACTTGGCATTTTAACAAAACGACAAGATCAAAATAAAGGAATACTTTATAAAGGGGTACTGCATTTATGAAAAAAAAAATCGTCGTTTTTATTTCTGGTAATGGATCCAATATGGTCGCCCTTGCTCAAGCAAGTCAACAAAAAGGATATCCTGCTGAAATTGTTGCTGTTATTTGCGATAATCCGCGTGCAAACGGTATTGAAAAAGCGCAAAACCACAACTTACCCATTCATATTGTTGAGCGCAAAATTTACAAAACAAAAGAAGAGCATGAAGAAGATATTTTTACGATTTTAGATCAATATAAACCAGATTTTCTCTGCTTTGCGGGGTATATGCGCCTTATCTCACCACGTTTTGTAAAACTTTATGAAGGACGAATTTTAAACATTCATCCTTCTCTTTTACCTTCATTTAAAGGCTTAAACACACATGAAAAAGCTTTACAAGCAGGTGTAAAAATCACGGGTTGCACTGTTCATCTTGTTACAGAAGACATGGATGCAGGAAAAATTCTTGCCCAAGCAGCCGTTCCAGTCTATCCTCATGATACTGCTGAGTGCTTAGCACAAAGAGTTCTTAAAGTAGAGCATAAACTCTACCCTGAAGCTTTAAAAGCATTTATTGAAGGAAAGAGCAAAATAGTCGATACGCAACAACAGCTTTTATCTTTTTGAGTATCAACAATCTATTAATCAGCATATTTCAATGCTTTACACATAGTTTTTGCTCAGTATCTACAATTAAAAATCTCTATGAAATGTTGACATAATAGAGTCCATCTCTTCATAATTTTTTTGCACAGAATATGTGATTTTTTTGAATTTTAATTGAATTTCTAAATGGTTCTTCTTTATTTAATTTTCTAACATTATTATGAGCTCTATTTATCAAAATACTCTTGTATTTCACCTAAAAAATCTTAAAACACGCAATTTTTCTATGGCATTAAATTTTTGTATCATGACGAAAGTGTTTCTTTAACTGTTACAGCTAACTGTTTGAGTGTAAAAGGTTTAGACAAAAAACCAAAAACAGCATCTTGTGGAAGATTTTTAGAAAAAGCATCTTTTGCATATCCAGAAACGAAAAGAAATTTGATATCAGGATAGTTTTTACGAACTTCCTTCAATAAAGTGGGCCCATCCATTTCTGGCATCACCACATCGGAAACAATAATATCAACATCTCCTTTTTGTTCCTCAAGAATAGAGAGTGCTTCCACCCCACTTGCAGCCTCTAAAACCGTATATCCTCTCATTTTAAGAGCTCTTACCCCCCCCATTCTAACCGCATCTTCATCTTCAACCAATAAAACGGTCGCAGATCCTGTTAAGTCTATATTTTTATCTTTCTCTTCATCTTTTTCAATCTTTTGAGAAATTTCTCCTTTTATATTAGGGATATAACGGGGAAGAAAAATATGAAATGTTGCTCCTTCACCTTCTTTACTTTCACAATAAATGTACCCACCGCTCTGCTTGATAATTCCATAAACCATTGATAAACCAAGTCCGGTTCCTTTTCCAACTTCTTTTGTTGTAAAAAATGGCTCAAACATTTTTTCTTGTATAGCAGCAGATATACCAGCCCCTGTATCTGAAATAGTCAATTGCACATACTCGCCAATTGCTAATCCAAGATGATTAAATTCAGCACTTTGTTGCTTTGTAATATTGTTTGTCGCAATCGTAACAACACCTCCATCGAACATAGCATCACGCGCATTAATAACCAAATTCATAATAACACGCTGAAAAGATGCTTGATCAACTTCAACGCTCCACAAATCTCTTCCATGGATAATTTTTAACTGAATATTATTCCCCAAAAGTGGTAAAATAAGATTGCGGATATCTGATAAAAATTCAGTAAAATCAACTTCTTCAGGTCGAAGTGTTTGCTTTCTAGAAAAAGCTAATAATTGTTGTACAAGAGCCGCTGCACGATTAGCATTATTTTTAATATTGATCAGATCAGCATGAGCAGGATCAGAACTACGATGCGTATTTAAAAGAAGATCACACGACATTAAAATTGCTGTTAAAACATTATTAAAATCATGAGCAATGCCGCCAGCCAATTGTCCTACAGCTTGCATCTTCTGATTTTGCATCATTTTATCTTCAAGTGTTTTTTGTTCGGTTGTTTCAATGACAGAGATAATAAGCAAATCTTGCAATGCATCACCATGATAGGGCGGTACAGACATAATATGGAGCCGTAAATGGCATTCTTCATTTTTTTCTAAAACAGTTTCTAGAGAAACAAAATAATTTTTATTTGTCGCAATTCTCTGAAAAGAACGCTCTAACTGCACACAATCACGACGAGAAATAACATCATAAAAATTGACAGCTTTGTCCATACATCCCGTGAGTGATGAAAAAGCTTTATTCATATGAACCAATTGCCCTGCATGATCCACCACGGCTATTGCAAAAGGACTCGCATCAAAATATTCTTCTAATATACTGGGTAATTTTAATTGATCATCCTCTTCTTTTTGTATTTGTTGTGGAATGATCACAACACGATAAATGGCTTCCTCTTCTAAGAGAGAAGAAACAGATATAAGACAATGGAATATTTTCTCACAAGTCGTGTGTGAATTTAAACATAACGAAAACCTATAGGGTAAAGAGTAACCTGAACTTTGATATCTGTTGGTTTGTAAACAGATATCACTCCATGAGCTCTTAGCGCCAACGCTATCAAATAACGAATCAAAATTATATTGACCAATTGAGAAATTCGCTAAATCAATTGAAAACCATTCTGCAAAAGTCGCATTGGCATAAAGAATAGTTCCTTGTCTATTAACGGATACAAAACCAATAGAAGCTTGATCCAAGTGATTGATAGCCTCTTGAAGGTTCGAGAAAAAAACTTCTCGCGTTTGTTGTAAGTGCGAAATATCAGTAATACGCCAAAATAAAAGCTTTTTTTTCTGTTTTGTGATAGGTTGAATGGAAATATTATACCAAACAGATTTTTTTAATGTAGAATCGGTAAAAATTGGCTGTTCTACTCTTAATTCCTCTTGCGCTGCAAGATTATTACAGGCTGCAACCTTTAAGCGGTACGAGAGTGCACCAGCTCCTGGCAGATCTGCAATAACCCTATAACAAGACACTTCAGGCTTATAGGTCAGAATTTTTCGATAGTTGTGATTAGAATAATAAACAAAACCAGAAAGATCAGAGATTACAATTGCATCATCGCTCCTATTAAAGATGCTAAAATCAAAATCTTCATGCGACCACACATGATATCTTAAAATTCCCATTCCACACAAAACGAGTGTTGCAACACCGATCATTGCTAGAATCAAAAAAGATATTGATATTGCCTGTTGCAAATAGTTTTGTGGATAAAAAAAACCTAAAATACCCACAATGAAAAGAAAACCTAATACAAAAACAATACCAAAAATCACAACTCTCCGGTGAAACGAAGACGCTGATCTTTCATTATTCTGAAAATCTTTATCCATCTCTCTTTGCCTTAGCTTATAGCTATTTCTTATGTCACAAACTTCCTTTATATTCGTTGTTATGTTGTTATAAAGTATATACTATGATATTATCTAAGATAAGCTCGCTTAATATTCAAAAGTTTATTTCTTACATTATAAGTGAATCTTTTGAGGGTATGTTTATAAATTTATCTCAATAAAAAATAATATTTCCATCCAAAATGGGAGAAAATCTATGTATATCTGGTTATCAGAGCAGATAGGTGTATCTGCTGCAAACATAACGATAAGCTTTTTGCTTTTTATAATAACAATCGCAGCTATTACCGTAATTATCGTGTTTTTACGTCGCTTAAGTACAGGAAGATACAGCATTAATAGAAAAAAAAGTCTATCACGATTAGCATTATGTGAAGTAATTTCTATAGATCGAGCACGCCGCCTTGTTTTAGTCCGTTGCGATAATAAAGAACATTTGCTCCTTATTGGCGGATTAACAGATGTGGTTGTAGAATCCGATATTACTGGTACATCAAAAATACAAAAAAGAGAAACAGACACACATCTAAATTCCGCCCCTCCAGAAAGAAACGATGTATCGGATAAAAGTCCCTCTCCTTTTACGAATCAAGGGGTAAAAGATTCAGCCATCACCGCCGAAATTGAGGGGCGGCAAGAACCATCTTTATTCATTCCTACCCCTCAAAAATAAAAATATACAATTTCATCACCACGAATTTTATTTGTTTATCATCTCAATGACCTTAATCATCGCGATAAACTCTTTCTCGTCGTTCGTGACGTTCTTGCGCTTCCAATGACAAAACGGCTATCGGCCGAGCCTCAAGACGCTTTATACTAATGGGCTCGCCGGTTTCTTCACAAAAACCATATGTCCCATTATCAATGCGCTCTAAAGCAGCATCTATTTTTGAAATAAGTTTCCTCTGACGATCACGAGCACGTAATTCGATTGTACGATCAGTTTCACAAGAAGCCCGATCAGTCAAATCGGGTTGACCAACATTCTCTTCCTGCAAATTTTCCAAAGTCTCACGAGCTTCTTTTAATATATCATTCTTCCAAGAAACCAATTTAGCACGAAAATACGCCTTTTGCCGCTCATTCATAAAAGGCTCATCTTCACTAGGGCGATATTGACCATCAATCTCTTCGCTCATGTAATAAAAAACCTCCACATATGCTATGTGCGGTCTATATATTGTGCAATACCCATCAACACAAGAGTAAAATGTTTTTTCATAACAATCGACGAATAGGTCTAAATGCACTGTTTAGGTTCAATCGCTTTTTTATGTAGATTGGATTCTTGATCAAATCTCATCCAGAATCATTTTTCTCGCTTATTGAAAAACTTTAAAAAGAAGGAAATCTAATATCAGATATCAGAGCCATCCCTCCCCTACTCTCTCATTGTTTAAAGTCTAAATGAAGCAACAATAAATCATTTCATCAATGCAAAAAAATAAAATCTTTATAAAGGCAAAGTGTGATATTCACGTTTCAAATACATCAAAGCATCTTTTTCTTGATTACAGTTGATTGCAACAACCTCACCAATCAAAACACAATGGGTTGCATGCTCGTGCCAACAAATCAAACGACAATCAAACGATGCTAAAGCATCTGAAAGACTAGGCGCCCCTGTTTGCAGAGTTCCCCATTGTGCAACATCAAAATGCTCATTTTGAGTAGACTCATTTTGTGAAGAATTACAACGCCTGGAAAAAATATCCGCTAATGAACGATGTTTTCCTGCCAAGCTATTAACACAAAAATTCCCATTCTCCATAAACACCTGATTCTTCAGATTATGGCGCATAAGACAAACAAGAAGGGTCGGAGGATCATCAGATAAAGAACAACACGCCGAAACAGTTACCCCGCGCTTTCCCTTAATGCCATTTGTTGTCACAATATGCACAGCTCCTGCAAAAAGACTCATAGCATCTCGATATTCTTGCGAAGAAACCGTAATATTATGTTGAAGTTTAGGCATTAAATATGTTTTATGATTCGACATATCTTTCACTTATAAAGCTTTTAAATTTCAAGCGATCTTTTCATAAAAAGATCTATAATACATATTTTTTCTTTTCCGTCATAACATAAAAGTTATTTGTGTATACACAGGCGACATGATAAAAACTGCCAATCTAAGGAGATTTTAATGCCCCATTCTCATCTCATTTCGCCTTCTCTCTTGGCTTCTGATTTTTCTAAACTTGGACAAGAAATGTTAGATGTTGTTGATGCTGGTGCAGATTGGCTTCATCTTGATATTATGGATGGGCACTTTGTTCCTAACATCACCTTTGGTCCTGAAATTGTCAAAGCTTTACGCCCATTAACAAAAGCAATATTTGATGTCCACCTGATGATCGCACCAGTAGATCCTTATTTAGAAGCTTTTGCAAAAGCTGGTTCAGATATTATAACCATTCATGCTGAAGCAGGTCCACATCTTCATCGTTCATTACAAACAATCAAAAAAATGGGGAAAAAAGCAGGAATAGCACTCAATCCAAGCACCCCTGAACATGTACTTGAATATTTGCTTGATCAATTAGATCTCATTCTCATCATGACGGTCAATCCCGGTTTTGGTGGACAAAGTTTTATTCCAGAAATAAAAGACAAAATTAAGCGCGTTAAAAACATGATTGCAAACCGCCCTATTGATCTTGAAGTTGATGGTGGTATCACCGTTGATACAATTGGGATAGCTGCAAAAGCTGGTGCAAATGTATTTGTCGCAGGCTCTTCAATTTATAAAGATGGAAATAAAGAGCTTTACAAAACACGTATTAGTGCATTGCGCCAAGCCGCAATCCTCTCACAACAAGGAAAAAAATGATGATCGCACGTTATTCCCGCCCTGCAATGGTAACAATTTGGTCTCCCGAAACAAAATATCGTATTTGGTTTGAAATTGAAGCCCATGCCTGTGATGCCCTTGCTCACTTAGGGATTATTCCGAAAGAAGCCGCCAAAGTCATTTGGGAAAAAGGGGCAGCAGCTAAATTTGATGTCAATCGCATTGATGAAATTGAAGCAATTACCAAACATGATGTTATCGCATTTCTAACCCACCTAGCTGAATTCATTGGACCAGAAGCACGTTTTATCCACCAAGGCATGACATCATCTGATGTTCTCGATACAACGCTGAACATTCAATTGATGCGTGCGAGTGATATTTTGCTAGAGGATATAGATCAACTTCTTGAAGCATTAAAAAGACGTGCTTTTGAGCATAAAGAGACAATCACCATTGGGCGGAGTCATGGCATTCATGCTGAACCGACAACATTTGGAATCAAGTTTGCTCTTGCATACGCTGAATTTTCCCGTTGTCGCAAACGTCTTCTTGCTGCACGAGAAGAAATTTCTACTTGCGCGATTTCAGGAGCTGTAGGAACTTTTGCAAATATCGATCCACGCGTTGAAGAACATGTAGCAAAAGCCTTGAAGATGCGTGCGGAACCGGTTTCCACCCAAGTAATACCAAGAGATCGTCATGCTATGTTTTTTGCAACATTTGGTGTTATTGCTTCCTCTATTGAAAGGCTAGCAATAGAAATACGCCATTTACAACGAACAGAAGTTCTTGAAGCAGAGGAACATTTCTCACCTGGGCAAAAAGGTTCATCGGCAATGCCTCATAAGCGTAATCCAGTTTTAACAGAAAATTTAACTGGATTAGCCCGTATGGTACGTGCATTTGCACTCCCTGCCATGGAAAATGTAGCGCTTTGGCATGAACGTGACATTTCCCATTCATCTGTTGAGCGTTATATTGCTCCAGATGCGACAATTACACTTGATTTTGCTCTTTCTCGCCTCACATCTGTCATTGAAAATCTCATTATCTATCCAGAAAATATGCAAAAAAATCTCAATAAATTCCGCGGTCTTGTTCACTCACAACGGGTTCTTTTAGCCCTCACACAAGCAGGGATTAGTCGTGAAGATTCTTATCGGATTGTACAACGAAATGCGATGAAAGTTTGGGAACAAGGAAAAGACTTTTTAGAAGAACTCCTCAACGACAAAGATGTTACCAAAGCTTTAAGTGAAGAAGAACTTCGCGAAAAATTTGATCTTTCTTACCACACCAAGCATATCAATACGATTTTTAAACGTGTTTTTGAAGAACAATAAAGCGACATAGAAAGAACCAAACTCCATTCCACCTATGATCAAAAATCTGTTGTAACAAAGAAAACAATTCATGAAAGCAAATCAACTCGATATTCTTATTGTTCCTGGCTACAAAGGATCTGGTCCAGATCATTGGCAAACACGCTGGGAAAAAAAATTGTCGACAGCCCGCCGCATTGAACAACTCCATTGGTCAAAGCCTGTTTGTGAAGAGTGGGTTAACAAAGTTAAAACCGCCATCGCAAAAGCTCAAAGGCCTGTTATGCTTATTGCGCATTCATTAGGCGTTCCTACTGCTCTTCAGGCAACTATACAAAATGCAGAAAAAATTTGTGGCGCTTTCTTTGTTGCCCCTCCTGATGTAGCCAATGAGAAAATACGCCCCAAACATTTAATGACATTTGGCCCTTATTATCGCCAAAAGTTGCCTTTTCCTTCTCTTGTCATAGCCAGCCGTAACGATGAGTTTTGTCAATTTTCAGTAGCAGAAGAAATTGCCAATGATTGGGGATCACTCTTTGTTGATGCTGGGTATTCTGGCCATATTAATGCAGAATCTGGACACGGACCTTGGCCTGAAGGGCTGATGGTCCTCTCTCACTTTCTTGCAAAAATTTGATCCAAAAGAAGTAGTCCTCTTTCTAATTGCCTATTTTCCACCATTGGGTAAACGTGTCATGACAAAAATTATATAAAGTATTATAGCAATATCATTGAGAATTTCTATCAATTAGGATAGTATCAATTGTCAATGTTATTAAAAACCTCTCAAAATAAATAGAGAATCATCAAGATAAATAGAGAAACATAATGAATCGTCGCCACCGTATTTATGAAGGCAAGGCTAAAATTTTATATGAAGGACCTGAACCAGGAACTTATATTCAATTTTTTAAAGATGATGCAACAGCCTTTAATGCAAAAAAACATGAAATTATCGACGGAAAGGGCGTTTTAAACAACCGAATTTCGGAACATATCTTTAGCCACCTTGGACGTTTAGGCATCCCAACACATTTTATCAAACGCATAAACATGCGCGAACAGCTTATTAAAGCAGTGGAAATCATTCCGTTGGAAGTTGTTGTTCGCAATGTTGCGGCCGGCTCTCTTGCTAAGCGTTTAGGTCTGGAAGAAGGAACCCCGCTTCCACAATCCATCATTGAGTTCTACTATAAAAATGATTCTCTCGATGATCCCATGGTGACAGAAGAACATATCACGGCTTTTGGGTGGGCTGTCCCACAAGAGATAGAAGATATCATGCAACTTTCAATTCGTATTAATGATTTTCTTTCTGGGCTTTTTGCCGGTGTTAACATACAATTAATTGATTTTAAAATGGAATTTGGTCGTCTATGGGAAGATGAAACAATGCGCATTGTTCTTGCTGATGAAATCTCTCCTGATTCTGCACGACTATGGGATATGCAAACACACGAAAAAATGGATAAAGACCGTTTTCGTCGTGATATGGGTGGGCTTATTAATGCCTATCAAGAAGTCGCCAAACGTCTTGGTATTATGAATGAAAATGAACCAATACGACCAAGTGGTCCCGTTCTCGTAAAGTAAACACAAGATAAAATAACATCATCTTCTACAAATACTCCTCTTCAAATGAGAGGTTCTTTTAAAAAGCAGGAAGTAAAATAATGAAAGCACGCATTACAGTTACTTTAAGAGAAAGCGTTCTTGATCCACAAGGAGAAGCAATTGTCGGTGCTTTAAAAAGTTTGGCTTTCGAAGGCATTCAATCCATTCGTCAAGGAAAGGTTTTTGATATTGTTCTTGATGATCTACCTTCTGAAACCGCAAAGAGAAAACTTGAACAAATGTGTGAAGATTTACTCGCAAATACTGTCATTGAAAATTATACAATCGAACTTCTGTAAGTGAAACACTCATGAAAACTGCCATCATTCAACTTCCTGGATTAAATCGTGATCGAGATATGGTTGCAGCATTACATCATATAACGGGAGTTGAGCCACTAAAAATTTGGCAAACAGAAACAACAATTCCAGATGTAGATGTTATTATTATTCCTGGTGGTTTTTCCTATGGCGACTACTTAAGATGTGGTGCAATTGGAGCGCGAACTCCCATCTTAAAAGCCATTCGTGAAAAAGCACAAGAAGGGACTACAATAATAGGGATCTGTAATGGATTTCAAATTTTGTTGGAAGCGGGATTATTACCCGGTACTTTAATGCGTAACGCTTCTTTAAAATTTGTTTGTCGTGAAATCAAACTTGAAGTCGTCAATGCCAAGACAAAATTTTCTCGATATTATTCTAAAGGACAAATTATTCGTTGTCCTGTTGCCCATCACGATGGGAATTATTTTGTTGATAGTGAAACATTAAAACAAATGGAAGATAATGAACAAATTGTTTTTCGTTATGCAGAAAATACAAATCCTAATGGCTCAATGAAAGATATTGCTGGTATTGTTAATAAAGCTGGTAATATTCTTGGTATGATGCCTCATCCTGAAAACTTTATTGAACCCGCCCATGGCGGTATTGACGGTCGTTTACTTTTTCAAAGTGCTTTAGAGTTAGTAAAGGGATGATGCCGCAAAAATCCTCGAGCTCCATAATTATAAAACAAAGGTCGATATCTCATATCGTAAATCTATGAACGAAATTCTTCACAAACAACAATGGATATTATTGCTCTAAATACATAATTATTTAAGATCGTTTTTGGTCTTAAATCCCACCAAACAAACGAACAAAATCTTCAGCTTACGGTCTATGAATATTTTTATTATTAAACAACATTATTGCTTATAATAGCTGCTAGATAGAAACTAAAATGCTGAATTTCAGTTAATTTAACGGATAAATACTCATGAAGCCTTGCGATAACATCACTATTACACCAGAGCTCATTGCACAACACGGCCTAAAAGAGGATGAATATCAACGTATCTTGACGTTAATTGGTAGAGAACCAACATTTACTGAACTAGGAATTTTTTCTGCAATGTGGAATGAACATTGTTCCTATAAATCCTCTAAAAAATGGCTAAGAACTCTTCCAACAGAAGGAAAATGTGTCATTCAAGGGCCTGGTGAAAATGCTGGTGTTGTTGATATTGGTGAAGGAGAATGTGTTGTTTTTAAAATGGAAAGCCATAACCATCCTTCTTATATTGAACCTTATCAAGGTGCAGCGACAGGCGTGGGTGGTATTTTGCGTGATGTCTTCACAATGGGAGCCCGTCCTGTCGCCGCTATGAATGCATTGCGATTTGGCGCTCCTGATCATCCGCGAACACGCCATCTTGTTTCTGGTGTTGTTTCTGGAATAGGTGGTTACAGCAATTCTTTTGGTGTTCCAACAGTTGGTGGAGAAGTCAATTTTGATGAACGTTATAATGGCAATATCCTCGTTAACGCTTTTGTCGCCGGTATTGCAAAGACAAACGCCCTTTTTTATTCTAAAGCACAAGGCATCGGACTCCCTGTTGTTTATCTTGGTGCGAAAACAGGACGTGATGGTGTCGGTGGAGCAACAATGGCTTCTGCTGAATTTGATGATTCAATCAGTGAAAAACGCCCAACTGTTCAAGTCGGTGATCCTTTTACAGAAAAATGTCTTCTTGAAGCATGTTTAGAGCTCATGGAACTTGGAGCTGTGGTTGCTATTCAAGATATGGGGGCAGCAGGTCTCACCTCTTCTGCCGTTGAAATGGGGGCAAAAGGAAATTTAGGGATACAGCTTAATCTCGATACAGTTCCTGTTCGAGAAGAAAACATGACAGCCTATGAAATGATGCTTTCTGAAAGCCAAGAGCGTATGCTCATGGTTCTTAAACCAGAGTTAGAAAAGCAAGCAGCAGCAATTTTTCATAAGTGGGGGCTCCATTTTTCCATTATTGGAAAAACAACCGATGATCTACGTTTCCGCGTATTTCATCAAGGGGAAGAAGTTGTCAATCTTCCCATCAAAGAACTTGGTGATGAAGCACCTGTTTATGACCGTCCTTGGAGTGAGCCGGCAAAAAAAACACCCTTAAAAGCAGAAGACGTCAAAAAAGTTGAAAATCTTGGTGATGCACTTGTGACCTTATTGAATTCTGCTGATCAAAGTTCACGGCGATGGATTTATGAACAATATGATACCCTTATCCAAGGAAATAGCCTTATTCGCCCAGGAGGTGATGCAGGCGTTATCCGTGTAGGCAACAATAGCAAACGTGCTCTTGCTTTTTCTTCTGATGTAACACCTCGCTATTGTGAAGCAGACCCTTATGAGGGAGGGAAACAAGCTGTCGCAGAATGCTGGCGAAACATTAGTACGACAGGTGCAACACCGTTAGCTGCTACAGATAATCTCAATTTTGGGAACCCTGAAAAAACTGAAATTATGGGACAGCTGGTTTTTGCTATTAAAGGAATCGGGGAAGCTTGTAGAATCCTCGATTTCCCTATCGTTTCAGGCAATGTTTCTCTTTACAACGAAACAAATGGGGAAGCCATTCTTCCAACCCCCACAATTGCTGGTGTAGGACTTCTTAATGATTGGTCTAAAATGGTCACAATAAGTGGTATGCAAAATGGAGATATTCTTGTTTTAGTAGGAAATTGCGGCTCCCATTTAGGACAATCAATCTATGCACGTAACATTTTAAATATTGATGCAGGTGCCCCCCCCCCTGTAGATTTACAACTTGAAAAAAAGCATGGTCAATTTGTTCGAGATGTCATACATCGTGGTTTTGTTCACGCCGCCCATGATCTTTCTGATGGAGGATTAGCGATTGCGCTTGCAGAAATGGTCATTAAAGCAGGTAAAGGGATCAAAGCAAAATTAAGCAACCAATCACCAGAACATGCAGAACTCTTTGGAGAAGACCAAGGACGTTATCTTTTAGCCGTCAAACCTGAAGCACTCAATAGCCTTAAAGAGCTCGCACAAATAAGTGCAGTTTCTTTAACAGAGCTAGGTCAAGTTGCAGGTGATGCACTTGATATAGATGGAATACTAAAACTTTCTATAGACAAACTCACAAAAGCCTATGAAAATTGGTTTCCACAATTTATGGGTGAAGAGTAAAAATTGTTGTTTTTAAACAGCTCTTACAAAAAGTGAACAACATAGGAGAATAATGATGGCGATGAGTGCCCATGCAATTGAAACGCTTATTCGTGAAGGCATTCCCGATGCGACTGTAACAATTCGTGATCTTGCTGGAGATGGAGAACATTATGCGGCAGAAGTTATTTCTGAAAGTTTTCGCGGTAAAACCCGTGTTCAACAACATAAAATGGTCTATGATGCCCTTAAAGGCAATATGGGAACTGATCTTCACGCCTTAATGTTGCAAACAAATATCCCCAAATAATCTAAAATTTTTTCTTGCATTCATTCACTCAATACGATTTAAAAACAGTACGAGTATAAATTACACACTTATAAAAATCCAAAATATCGAGGGATAAAAATGACCACTGTTCATGATTTTATTGATAACGAGATTAAAACAAACGACGTCATTTTATTCATGAAAGGAACACCTGACGCTCCGCAATGCGGGTTTTCAGGACAAGTTGTTCAAATCCTTGACTATTTAGGATTGAATTATAAAGGGATTAATATCTTAACTTCTGACGAATTGCGTCAAGGGATCAAAGATTACTCAAATTGGCCAACAATTCCACAGCTTTATGTCAAAGGTGAATTTGTTGGAGGCTGTGATATTGTTAAAGAAATGTTTCAAAACAATGAGTTACAGGAACTTTTGAAAGAAAAAAATATTCCTTATAATCAATCATAGGTATCTTTCATTTTATTCAGACTCTAAAAAAGAGCTGTTTTCAGACGAAATTTTTATTTCAAGGATGCCATATGTCATATTCACTCAATGAACAAACACATAGTGATGCGATTAGAAACAAAATTGGCTATAAAGAATTTGTTGTTCTTATTGCTTCTCTCATGGCTATTAACGCTATAGCTGTTGATATTATGCTGCCAGCTATGCCCAATATTTTGGACGGCTTAAATGTTCTTAATGAAAATGATCAACATTATATTATTTCGAGTTATCTTATTAGCTATGGTATTGCTCAAATATTTTTCGGTCCTATAAGCGATCGGTATGGACGACGTAAACTTATTCTTCTCGGGCTTGCTTTTTATTCATTTACGGCGATTGGCTGTGCCTTTGTAACTGATTTTTCTCTCTTACTTATTTTGCGTATCTTGCAAGGCATTGGAGGAGCTGCTATGCGCGTGCTCACAGTTTCCGTTGTACGTGATCTCTACAGTGGTCGAAAAATGGCAGAAGTTATGTCTATTGTTATGATGGTTTTTCTTGTTGCACCAATGGTTGGTCCCGCAACAGGACAGATCATTTTACTGCTCGGACATTGGCAATATATTTTTATTTTCATGGCAATGATTGGTTTCGGGCTGATGATTTGGATTCAATTCCGCTTGCCTGAAACACTTCATGAACAACGCCCTCTTTCCTTTTCTTCAGTTAAACACAACTTATGGGTTGTTGTGACAAATCGTACAACACTTTGCTATACACTTGCAACTTCTATCATTTTAGGGTGCATTTTTATCGCTGTTAATACATCACAACAAACCTATGAAGGAATTTATAACTTAGGCTTTTGGTTTCCTATCGCATTTGCCATCGGTGCTGCATTTCAGGCTTTCTCATCATTCATGAATTCTCGACTTGTCGGACGTCTTGGGATGAGACGTATTGCTCATACTATGCTTTTGCTCTTTTGTGCCACTTCATGCATTTGGTTTATTGGCTCCATCTTAGCAGGTGGTGTTATCCCTTTTCCTTTTTATATGACGTTATATTGTATATTAATGTTTACCTGTGGTGGCATTATGGCCAATTTCAATACACTCGCTCTCGAATCTGTAGGCGAAATTGCTGGAACAGCATCTTCTGTATCCGGCTTTCTTCAAACATCTATCGGTGCAGGACTTAGCTTTTTTATTGCCCAACAATTTGATGAAACAACCATCCCAAACTCAGCAGGATTTTTCTTTCTGAGTCTCACTGCCATACTTCTCGTCTTATGGGCTGAACGTGGTCATCTTTTTAGGCAATATCATAGTAATCCTAACGAATAAATATTACTACGAAAGATTAATAACATCTCTCTTGAACAATAAGAAGATAAACCTATCAGACAAAATAAAACATCTCCCAATAGAACACTCTTATGTTAAACATTCATATTGTTTGTTTAAAAGTACAGCTCTCGAAATATCAAATCATTTCACGACAGCACCCATAAATGGTATAATGTGAAAATGTATAAAAGCCATTGAATAGCAGCATCTTTACTTAATAAAGAACACAAACCGGCATTATGATACTATTTCTCGGTTTTCAAAAACATAATCACTGACCAAAGAACAAATAGACCTATTATTGTAAAACTCTTGTATTTGAAACGGTTTACAAGAAATAGTTTTTATGCACACAATCTCCCCTCATCTTATGACATGCAAGCAAACATTTTTGATTGATTTAACCTGAACAGAAGAAAAATAAGAGAAAAACTCACACTTTAGATCTTTCTTTTTAATATAAAAAAATCATAAATGATCCTTATAAATCAATATATTGCATATCATAAAATCATACGGAACTTTCCTGTGTATAAAATACATTTAATTGATAAATTTTCCTGATTTTGGAAATCCTCTTGGAACCAAACGCCCGACGCCCGCACGCATTCCCATCCATTCAATGAGATCATCAGCTTGACGATTAAAGATTCGATCAGCAGTATCTTGCCAACTTAAGCCTTCTGATAAATTAAAAGTCTTGGCATCAACAATACCACCCTCTCTGTAACGTTGTAAACGAACACCCTTACCGCGATTCATTTCTGGTATTTGTTCAATAGAAAAAATAAGCATTTTGCGGTTTTCACCAACTACAGCAACATGATCACCATTTACTTGAACACAAAGCTTTACCTTATCAGGAGCTTTCACATTCATCACTTGCTTTCCTTTTCGTGTATTGGCGATCACTTCTGCAGAAGAAACAATAAAGCCATTTCCGTGAGATGAAACCAAGAGCAATTTTTCCTCAGCGTGATGCACAAAAGCTGTGAGAATATCGTGCTCATCATCCATATCGACTAAGAGACGAATAGGTTCACCATGTCCCCGCCCTCCAGGTAAATTATTTGCACCAATAGCAAAAAACTTTCCACCCGTACTGATCAGCACAATCTTGTCGGTCGTAAATGCTGGAAATGCTAACTTTAAACTGTCTCCTTCTTTAAAAGAAAGTGCTTTATAATCGTTCAAGTGTCCCTTCAAAGCACGCATCCACCCCTTTTCAGAAATAACAATAGTAATCGGTTCTTTTTCGATCATTGCTTGTTGAATATCATCAAGATCATGTCTTGGTGCCTCTTCAAATGTCGTACGTCTTTTCCCTAAGAGGGTTTCAGGACCAAAAGTGTTTCGAACCTTTTTGATTTCTTCTGAAATTATTTTCCACTGTTTTATAGGAGAAGCTAACAAATTCTGTAGCTTTTCTTTTTCAGCTTTCAAACTTTCAAATTCTTTACGAATTTCAAATTCCTCAAGCTTACGTAAAGAGCGCAAGCGCATATTAAGAATAGCTTCAGCTTGATTTTCTGTTAATTCAAAACGACTGATCAGCTGCTTTTTAGGTTCATCCTCTTCACGAATAATCTGAATGACCTCATCGAGATTTAAATAGGCAATAAGATATCCATGAAGAATTTCCAATCGGCTATCAATTTGATCAAGCCGATAATGAGAGCGACGAATAAGCACTTCTTTCCGATGTTCAAGCCATTGCTGTAAACTCTCGCGCAAAGAAAGAACATTAGGTATCCTTCCAGAAGATAAAACATTAAGATTGAGGGGAAATCTCACTTCAAAGTCAGTCAATTTAAAAAGGGATTCCATAAGAAGTTCCGGATCAACCGACCGATTTTTAGGAACAAGCACAATGCGGATATCTTCTGCTGACTCATCTTGAATATCTTCAAGCATTGGCAACCGACGTGCAAGCAACAATTCCGCAGTTTTTTCAATAAGGCGTGACTTTTGAACTTGGTAGGGAATTTCAGTTACAACAATCACGTAAGAACCACGGCTGCCCGTTTCTTGATACCAACGCGAACGCAATCGAAAAAAACCCCGACCTATACGGTAAGATTCTTCAATACTCTTTTTAGATTCAACCAAAATACCACCGGTTGGGAAGTCTGGTCCCAGCACAAATTGATTTAAATCCTCATCATTTACATCGGGATGCGCAATCAAATGGAGTGCTGCATCACAGAGCTCCGCAACATTATGGGGTGGAATAGATGTTGCCATACCAACAGCAATACCAGAAGAACCATTTGCTAAAAGATTAGGGAAAGCTCCTGGTAAAACAACAGGCTCTTCATCTTCCTCATTATAAGTCAAACGAAAATCAATAGCATTTTCATTAATTCCTTCAAGCAACAATGCAGCCACTTCAGTCATGCGTGCTTCTGTATAACGCATAGCAGCAGCATTATCACCATCAATATTACCAAAATTGCCTTGCCCATCAACCAACGGATAACGAACAGCAAAACTTTGAGCCAAGCGCACCAAAGCATCATAAATAGATGCATCTCCATGAGGATGAAATTTTCCCATGACATCACCAACAATCCGCGCACATTTCGCATAAGACTGTCCAGGATTTAGTTTGAGAAGACGCATCGCATGAACAATCCGCCGGTGGACCGGTTTCAATCCATCACGTACATCAGGCAATGCACGGTGCATAATCGTAGAAAGCGCATAAGCCAAATAACGTTCCTGTAAAGCAGAACGTAATTCTATTGGCTCAATATGTTCTTTATCAAAAGGTAAATTCATTTTATCAGACATAGTATTAAAACAACAATTCCCACAATAATAAGAAATTATTTTATAGGATTTATTTAATGAAATCTTCTATGAGTCGGCTTTTTTATTAAAAGTCAATTACATAAAAACAAACGCTACAATTAGAACATGAACAGAAAATTATATCAATTTGAAAAATTTATACATGTCCTTCCCCCTTGTCCTAAGTAATTTATTGAAAGTTTTTTCAAATCCGACGATAAAACTGCCCACAAAGAGTTATTTCATCCTTTCTGGAATGACAAAAACACCTTTCAAACATCATCTTTTATTATAAAGATAAATTGTATAATAATCCCATTCAGTTTTTCTATGAAAAACTAAAAAAATGTTCAAAGCTATGAAATTTAAACTTTTCAGAGTAAGCCCATAGAATGAAAAATCACATTATTCTCATAAAAACGAAGAGACACAATTCTCTGCTACAACGTTGTAAAAACTTCAATAAAAAATAAATAATATATTGACACATAAAGATAATTCATTTTTTTCAACTAAAATGAGACTCCCGAATATTATAGAGTTCTTTCATTTCTAATTTATTCATGATCAAGCAATCATAATTATTTCCTCACCTATCACAAGGGGAAGAGCCACTATAGAAACAAGGAATAAAAATGCCTCGTAAAAAATCAACACAATAGCGTTTTTACCTATCTAAATTTTACAAACAGTACATACACACCGATGGCTTTTGAGAGGCACAAAAACTTCACTCTACGTAGAAAAGATGAAAACAATCCATTATCAACTTTATGAGCTATTTTTGTGAGTAGGAGCCATGCGGATTCCTAAATCACGTAATTGTGTAGAAGAAACCTCAGACGGAGCACTCATCAAAAGATCAAGTGCTTGTTGATTCATAGGAAATAAAGCAACTTCACGCAAATTTTTAACACCTTGCAACAGCATAATGATGCGGTCAATTCCCGCAGCCATACCACCATGTGGTGGAGCCCCATAATGGAATGCACGATAAAGACCACCAAAACGATCTTTCACAACTTCCTTAGAAAGTCCTACAAGTTCAAAAACTTTAAGCATCATTTCTGGTAAGTGATTACGAATTCCACCTGATGCAATTTCATAACCATTGCAAACAAGATCATATTGAAAAGCTTTAATAGTAAGAGGATCTTGACAGGCAAGGGCATTTTCTCCCCCTTGAGGCATGGAAAAAGGATTATGTCCAAAATCAATCTTTTTTTCATCTTCATTCCATTCAAAAAATGGAAAATCAACAATCCACGCCAAAGAGAAACTATCTCTATCGAGAAGATCTAATTCTTCCCCTACCCTTATGCGTGCTGCCCCAGCAAAAGATGAAAACTTTTTTGGATCGCCAGCTACAAAAAAACAGGCATCTCCACTTTCAAGCCCAAGCTGTATACGGATTGCTTCAGTCCTCTGTTCACCAATATTTTTGGCGATAGGCCCTGCTCCTTCAAATTTTCCTTCTTCTTCACGCCAAAAAATATAACCGAGCCCTGGTTGCCCCTCGCCTTGCGCCCATACATTCATACGATCACAAAAAGCACGACTTCCACCCGTTTTAGCTGGAATAGCCCACACTTGTGCATTCTCATCATTCGCTAAAATTTGAGCAAAGACTTTGAAACCAGAATTATAAAAATGCTGAGAAACATCTTCCATAATGATCGGATTACGCAGATCAGGCTTATCTGAACCATATTTCTGTATTGCTTCATCATAAGAAATGCGAGGAAAGCTTTGTGTCACAGTCTTTCCATCTGCAAATTCTTCAAAAATAGAACGCATAATAGGTTCCATAGTTGCTAAAACATCTTCTTGCTCAACAAAACTCATTTCAACATCTAATTGATAAAATTCACCGGGAAGACGATCGGCCCTCGGATCTTCATCTCTAAAACATGGAGCAATCTGAAAATAACGATCAAAACCTGACATCATCAACAATTGTTTATATTGCTGTGGCGCTTGCGGTAGCGCATAAAATTTTCCCTGATGAACACGACTTGGAACCAAAAAATCACGCGCTCCTTCCGGCGATGAAGCTGTCAAAAGTGGCGTCGTAAATTCCGTAAAACCATTATTTTGCATAGCCCGTCTCATAGCCGCAATAATTTCAGTCCGACGCATGATATTTTTGTGCATAGTCTCCCGACGCAAATCAAGAAAACGATATTTTAATCGAATATCTTCTGGATAATCAGGCTCACCAAAAACCGGTAAAGGAAGCTCATCAGATTTTGAAAGAATTTCTACCTCTTGTGCAAAAATTTCAATCTCACCTGTTGGAAGCGTTGCATTAATAACCTCATCAGAACGAGCACACACCTCCCCATCCACACGAATAACCCATTCAGAACGCACTTTTTCAATAACTTTAAAAGCTGGTGAAGCAGGATCAGCAACAATTTGTGTGATTCCAAAATGATCACGTAAATCCACAAAAAGAATCCCTCCATGATCACGAACACGATGAACCCACCCCGAAAGACGAACTTGTGTTCCTACATCACATCTACGAAGAGCCGCACAATGATGACTGCGATAACGATGCATGTTTTTTTGCCTTTGATTATAATATTCACATGCGCTACAAACGCTTTTTAATAACCATTTGTCAAGATATGAGAATAAAAACTCAAAAATAAAGTCAACAAAGGACAAATTTAATTTATCGAATTATAATAAAATGATGAATCTTATTACACAAACAACAGATCTTGAAATTGCACTTAACGCTCTACGTACCTCTGATTTTGTAACAGTCGATACTGAGTTTATCCGCGAAACAACTTTTTGGCCTCAACTGTGTTTAATACAGCTCGCATCACCAGATGTTACAGTTTTGATTGATCCCATAGCACCAGATATTAATTTACAACCATTTTTTGACCTTATGATCGATAAAAAAGTTGTAAAAGTTTTTCATGCTGCGCGCCAAGATATTGAAACAATTTATCACCTTGGAGGTGTTATTCCTTCCCCTCTCTTTGATACACAAATAGCAGGATCCATTTGTGGATTTGGTGATTCTATCTCCTATGATCAAATTGTACAACGCTGTACAGGGCATCATCTTGATAAATCCTCCCGCTTTACAGACTGGAGTTACCGCCCTTTGTCTGAAAAACAACTGCTCTATGCACTTTCCGATGTAACTTACTTAAGAGATGTTTACTTGTTATTGAAAAAAAGGTTAGAGAAAAATCAACGAACTCACTGGATGGATGATGAAATAACAATCCTTTTAAATCCTAAAACCTATGATATGCCAGAAGATGAAGCATGGAAAAAAGTGAAAGGAAAAATTAAAAAACCACGTGAACTCGCTGTATTACAAAAGATAGCAGCTTGGCGTGAACGTGAAGCACGAAGATACAATATGCCACGTCGTCATATCATGAAAGATGAATGCCTTATAGAAATAGCCACCCAACAACCAAAAGATGAATCTGCATTAAAACGATTGCGCGGTCTTAATAAGAAGAATTGGGATAAACTCTCAATTGCGCAATCATTAATCGAAGCTGTCCACGAAGGCTTAGAGGTAGATCTTTCTACTTTGCCCCCCATTCCTAAATATAATCCACTCAATGATACGACAACCGCTGTTATCGACCTGCTCAAAGTGTTATTAAAACTTGTTGCAAACGAAAACAGCATTGCTCCTAAAATTATTGCAACATCCAATGATTTAGAAAAAATCGCCAATGGAGGAATAAAGAAAAATATCCCCGCTATGAATGGCTGGCGCTATGAAATATTTGGTCAAAAAGCCGAACAACTACTAAAGGGACAAATAGGTTTTTACTTTAATGATGGGAAAATAAGCACAAAACAGTTTTAATCAAAAGAGAAAAATTTTGCAATCGCACCTTATTAAATTAAACCAATTTTATTTGAAAAATGTAGAAGAGACTCTGAATAAATTTAAAAACATTCTCATTTTAAAAAATCCATTATGCTAGTCATTAGCTACATCAATTAATATATAGAACAACGAAAATATGTTAAATAGAGCCTACTACTGACAAATTTAAAAACTTAATAGTAAATTCTTATTAAAAATGACAGTTAAATCTTTATCAGATCAACCAAATAGCAATCTTATTTTAAGGAAAATCTAGAAAAATAGATAGTTTCTCATTTAAAAGTTTTAAAAAGAAAAAATTCTTATAATAAAAACATGTCTCATTAAAAAAATAGCAGCCTAGCGTAATAAGAAAGCGCGGAGATATAATATCTCACATTACCATACCTATAAAAAACTTATAGAAATTGCAATTTAACAATCAAAAATGAGCCGCATAGCAACTAAAATACTTAATAATAGCACTTTTTATAAGATATGAAACGCGAATAAATGAGGATAAAAAATCAAAAAATTTCAAAAGCGAGAGGTTGTTTTATTATTTTTGATAACTTCTTTAATCGTCCAAGAGGACGTTCTCCTAATAACCCAGCGTAATTCTTTGGAATCTGCAGGATAATATGATTTGTTTTTTTATGCCACAATAAATGAGGTAAAATCCCTGCAACAGAAGCACTAAAAAGATGAGCAAGACGCATAGTTTCACCAAGAATACGTGCTTTTTCAATTATATTTTGAGTTGCTAACTGAAAAATGGGAAGAGATTCTTTATCAACCAGTAAACTCGTATTGCGAAAAAAAACAGCAAGCGCCGCATAAAGGCGCCCTTCATGAGAAATTCCTGGATAAGATCCTAATGCTATCTGATTTGCCGCTTCATTGCCTCGATAATCTGGATGTATACGCCACCCAATATCAGCAAGAAGGCAAGCGGCTTGACGATAACGGTATTCATTTTCAGTTTCTGAAATTCCAAAAACTTCAAAGGCATTCGTCGTAAAATCAATGAGTTCTTCTGCTTGTTTTGGTGAACGTGCCCGTAAAGTAGCCATTTCTGTGCACGCCGCAATGAGAGGATCTGAAAGTCGAATCGCCTGCGGCAATCGTGAATAAAGAAAACCTTCACGAACGCCAGCACCAGAAAAGATTATCTTTTCAAACTCCATACACTGAATGAGTTCAATAAGAACTATTGCTCCATAAGATAAAAGTTTCCGGCGATTCTGAGAAACCGCTGCAATTCCTCTCATATTATCAATATTACCACTTGCTACAAGACGTAAAAAACTTTCCATTTCAACGGCATCAACTTCATAGCCATGCATAACAGGGAGTCGATAGTGTTTCATTGCCATATGGAGCTTTGCCAAATTACGCCATGTCCCCCCTACAGCATAAAAATAACGTGCTATGCCTTTACGCGTACGAGCAACAGAAGATTTATAAAATTGCTCATGTACAATTTTTGTCGCTACAGTAGTATCATTATTTGACATATACTGTAACCGTAATCCCCCTAATGGAAGCGTTATCCCTTCACCCACATCAGAATGATCAATATCAATCAGCTCGAGACTTCCGCCACCAAGATCTCCAGAAATACCCTTTGGTTGATAAAAAGTAGAAACAACTCCATAGGCTGAATACATAGCTTCTTCACTTCCTGAAAGAAGATATATTTTATTTTGCAAAATATCCTCAGCATGCTGAATAAACGCTACACCATTTGTTGCATCTCGTGCTGCTGCCGTTGCTAAAGTATAAACCTCATCTGCCCCAATCTGTCGACAAAGCGTACGAAACCGTTTCAGTGTTTGTAACGCCATTTTCATCGACTTTTCTTCTAAAAATCCCGTTTTTGCCACACCCTGACCGAGACCACAAAGAACCTTTTCATTAAACAAAACCGTTGGTGAGCGAACAAGCCCCTCATAAATAACCAGCCGAACAGAATTTGAACCAATGTCAATAACAGCAACAGGTTTACGCCCTTTTAGCCGACCTTGAGCATCTCCATATGTCATTGGATTTTAGTCTTTATGTGTTTCGGCTTGTTGCCGATGCAACGCAACCAAGCGCGAGACAGAAGATTCAAAAGACTCATTTTTCCCCGCAATACTCGTATTCGCCATAAAATACTCCTGCGCATTAAACAGACTTTCACCTCTCTGTGGTGTGACACGTCTTGATGTTCCGTCCTTAAGTATATCAAAGCTTTGTTGATTATCAATGATATTAGCCAACATAATTTGTAAAAGAATCTGCCGACGCACCATTTTATTAAAAACTGGAACCAATATTTCAATACGGTAATCTAGATTACGAGGCATCATATCGGCAGAGCCTAAGTAAACAAGTGCATTTTCATTGGGTAAATCTTGACCATTCCCAAAACAAAAGATGCGACTATGTTCAAGAAAACGCCCTACAATTGATTTTACACGAATATTATCTGAAATTCCTGGAATACCAGGACGTAAACAACATATTCCCCGCACAACCAAATCAATTTGCACCCCTGCTTGACTGGCACGATATAAAGCATCGATAATTTCAGGATCAACCAATGCATTAACTTTCATCCAAATAGCAGCAGATCTTCCCTGGTGTGCATGAGCAATTTCTCTTTCAATATGCTCTAAGATACGACCACGCAATGTTAAGGGTGAAAAAGCAATCTTCATGGTTTCATTTGGACGCTCATATTGCGCAATATAATTGAACAATAACGCAACATCATGAGCGATAACATCATCTGTAGAAAAAAAAGAAAGATCAGTATAAGTTCTAGCGTTAACGGGATGGTAATTTCCTGTTCCAAGATGAACATAAGAGCGAAGACGTTTTCCCTCACGTCTCACAACCAATGACATCTTAGCATGCGTTTTTAATGCAATAAAACCAAAAATAACTTGAACCCCAGCACCTTCAAGATCCCGTGCCCAACGAATATTTGCTTCCTCATCAAAACGCGCTTTAAGTTCTACCAAAGCAGTCACAGATTTTCCCTGTTCAGCGGCTTCAATCAAAGCGCCAACAATTGGGCTATCATTTGATGTACGATAAAGAGTTTGTTTAATTTCCACAACATCAGGATCACAAGCAGCTTGACGTAAAAATTGGACAACAACATCAAATGTCTCATAGGGGTGATGAATCACGATATCATTTTCACGAATAGCCGCAAAACAATCCCCATTATGTTCACGAATACATTCCGGAACACGAGGAATATAAGGAATAAATTTGAGATCATCACGGGGAATAGAAACAATTTCTGATACCGTATTAAGCGCTAAAAATCCATCAAGGACATTAATACAATTATCAGGAACAGCGAGACTCTTCGCTATAAATTGGCGTAAACTCTCTGGCATTTTTGCGTCAAACTCAACACGAATAACCTGCCCACGGCGCCGCCTTTTGAGAGCAGTTTCAAAAAAATGGACAAGATCCTCAGCTTCTTCTTCTACTTCAATATCACTATCTCGGATTACTCTAAATGTACCAATTCCATTAACCTCATAGTTAGGAAATACCTGTTTAATAAAAAAAGAAATAATATCTTCAGAGGCAATAAAACGAAAATGATTGCCCTTCTGAGGCAGAAGAACAAAACGTCTCAAAAGCATTGAAATAGGTAACAACACTGTGTGTGAGTTCTGATCAGTTCCTCCAGACAATTGAATCGCAAGAGAAAGCCCTAAATTAGGAATAAATGGAAAAGGATGAGTAGAATCAACAGGCAAAGGTTTTAAAACAGGAAAAATTGTCTCAAGAAAATATTTTTCAAGCCATGATTTTTCAATTTCTGAAAGATCATCAGAACAAATAATTTCAATATCATTCTTTTTTAATTCATCACGTAAAACATTCAATTCTCGTAGTTGATGAGCCTGCAGCTTTGAAATCTCAGCTAATACAATATCAAGCTGTTCCTGTGGAGTGTGCCCATCTGCACTGCATACTGTAACATAAGAACGAATTTGAGCCGCCAGTCCAGCAACACGAACCATAAAAAACTCATCAAGATTTGCAGCTGAAATAGAAAGAAATTGTAGACGTTCTAATAAAGGATGTTTCGAATTAGCCGCTTCCATCAAAACACGATTATTAAATTGTAGCCATGAAAACTCTCGATTAATAAACCGTACCGGATTTTTCATTGTTATATTCGATATAGAAATTTTATTTACCACCCTCTGTGCCATATATCCTAAATAATTTTCTTTTATACTTTCTAAAATCTTTGATAAAATATCTCACATAATATTTTATAATATGTTATCATCATAATAATGCGTCAATGCCTAACTTTTTTATTATATTTCCATTTAATATTTAAAAATACTTGAAACGAAGCGCAAAGCACTAAAAGTAAGACAGCTATTTTAATATAGCATAAAAGAGGAGAAATTTGTCTTAAAAAGCAGCTTGCATTATGATACGCTTTATTACAAACTCACGCCTATAAAATAGAAGAGCTCAATCATAGCTGATGAGAAAATTTATTCTGGAGTTTGTACGCCATGGCTGATCACAATATTCCCCATTTCCAAAATGATCTTGGATATAAAACAATCGAAATTGGTGTGAAAGAATTTATGTGTGTAGGCGCTACACAACCATTCGATCATCCTCATATCTTTATCGACATGGGAGCAGCTGATGAGAAAATTTGCCCTTATTGCTCAACCCTTTATCGTTATGTTCCCTCGCTATCGTACAATCAAACAAACCCAACAGGATGTTTATATCATCCAGACAAGCTATTATAATGTGTTCTAGGGTTTTCTTAAATAGCCACTTTTTACACTCTACTTGTTTAATATGAAATCATTTGTGGACCAAACACCCATCATCGTTGGAGGAGGAATTGCTGGTTTAAGCACTGCTTTAGCACTCTCTCATAAAGGAATTGCAAGCACCATTATCGAAAAGTGTAAACAACTTGAAACGATAGGCGCTGGTATTCAATTGACACCAAATGCAACATCTATTCTTGCTCGCTGGGAACTTCTTAACAAACTCTCTGAAGTCGCGACAATCCCAGATTTTCTTGAGTTAAAAGATGGATTATCTTTAAAAATACATCTACGGGCTCATCTTATTAATCTAACAGAAAAATATTGGAAAGCCCCCTATATGACGATTCACCGCGCGGCTTTACAAAAAATTTTATATAATGCAGTGATTGAAAATCCTTTGATCAAATACAAAGCAGGCGAAACAATTGTATCTTCTACCCAATCGGCAACCAACATTAAAATCACGACAATAAAAACAGATACGGCAACAGAACAGCTTTATTCAACGCCCCTCCTGATCGGATGTGATGGCGTTTGGTCAACATTACGGCAACAATCTCCTTTTCATGAGAGAGCAAATTTTAGTGGCTTTATTGCTTGGCGTGCAACAACAACATTTGATAATCTTCCTCAAAACTTTCGTTCTTCATTGCAAAATATGAAGACAATTACGGCTTGGATGGGACCCCAAAATCATCTTGTTGTCTACCCCATTCAATCGTCAGAAAAAATTTTTAATTTTGTCGCCATTACGCATGGAGAAAATTCAAAAGAAGGATGGGCCCATAAAGGAGATAAAGAAAAACTCAAATCTCTTTTTAAAGATTGGAATTCAAAAATCTTACAAATCTTCGATCATATTGATGAATGGAGCTATTGGCCACTCTTTCAAATGAAACAAAATCGTTTTATCGGTTTAGAGAGACAAGTATTTGTTGGCGATTGCGCACATGCTGCCTTACCTTTTGCAGCACAAGGTGCCGCTATGGCAATCGAAGATGCCGCCACATTAGCAAAAGCACTTTCATTGAAAGATTTTTCATTAACGAAAGCACTTTCGCTTTACGAAACAACACGCACACCCCGTATTGCAGCAGTAAAAAAACGCGGAGATTTCAATAGATTGGCCTATCACGCAACCGGTCCCATAGCAATTGCACGCAATCTCATGATGAAAATTCGTACACCAGAGAGCATTATGTCAGATCTCAATTGGCTTTACATGTATGATGCGATGAGTTCTATAAAAAATAATGATAAAAACTTATAAAATCCTTCCGGCACTTTGAATATTACGAAAGAACGAGATTTTTTTTAATTTTATGACACTAAAAAAATATCATAATTTACTCAAATAAAAGCTATATTTTTCGAAACCTACAATCCGATTTTAAAAGCTCCATTTTTAGCTCTCCTAAAAGCAAAAACACCACTCAAAATCAGCTCCCATCTTTAATCTTTCTTTAACTCAATTCTACATCAACAACACCCTGAATTAATTTCATAGCATTTGCGACATGTGAATTTACCTTATATCGCTTAGGAAGCGCAATTTCGACTTCTCGCAATCCATCCTCTTGAATTAAAATAAGCCCAACCTCTCCATTCCCCCCAAGATTTAAATTTTGTTCAATTTGTGGAAGCATATCAACTGTTTTTATAAAGAGACGCATCATTTTATGCTGTTGTAATGATTCATTTTCCAAAGACTGAATTGTTTCAATTCGCAAACTAACTCCTTCAGAACGATTTTCTGCGCTCACCGTAATAATAAAAGATTTTCCGGGTTCTAGCATCTCTTCATAATCCGAGAGTGCCTCAGAAAAGAGAACTGCTTCATATTGTCCACTTGTATCAGAAAAATGAATAATTCCCATTTTTTTACCAGATTTTGTTTTGCGCACGTTTTTTGCCACAACAGTTCCAGCAAGCCGTGCAGCCGTTGCTCCCCCTTTAACGGCATTGGCAAAATTACCCCAAGTCTGAATGCGTTTTTTGTTCAGAATAGCTTGATACTCCTCCAAAGGATGCGCAGAAAAGTAAAAACCTATAGCTTGAAATTCTCGATAAAGTTTTTCCGCCATCAACCAAGGGGTTGTTTGCGATAAAATCAATGGTTCTTTTAATCCGCCTGCCATTCCAAATATATCAACCTGCCCGCTAGAATTGTCATCGAGAATACGAAGTGCACGCGCATGAAGGGTTCCAAGATTGGCTAATAAAACCTCACGTGCAATGTTAAAACAATCAAAAGCACCAGCACAAACTAAACTTTCCATCGCACGCTTATTAACAATACGAGGATCAACACGCGCACAAAAATCTTCCAAATCCTTAAAAACCTTATTCCCACGACAAGAAACAATATGATCTACAACCGTTTCTCCCACTCCTTTAATGGCAGCAAGAGAATAATAAATACAGTTATCACCAACCTCAAAAACACGATGAGATGTTTGTATAGAAGGTGCAATAACTTCAATACCCAACCTTAATGCTTCACGCCGAAAATCATTGAGCTTATCTGTATTCGTCATATCATATGTCATTGAAGCAGCTAAAAACTCAACGGGATAGTTTGCTTTCATATAAGCTGTTTGGTAAGAAACAATTGCATAAGCAGCAGCGTGCGATTTATTAAAACCATAATCGGCAAATTTTGCTAAAAGATCAAAGATAATATCAGCTTGATCTTTATCCACACCACCAGCAACAGCTCCATTGACAAAACGCGTACGCTGTTTTTGCATTTCAGCATGAATTTTTTTCCCCATAGCACGACGTAATAAATCAGCTTCTCCAAGCGAATAACCAGCAAGAACCTGAGCAATCTGCATCACCTGTTCTTGATAAACAATCACACCTTGTGTTTCTTTGATCAGATGATCTATTTTAGGATGAATAGAAGCAATTTCCTCTTCCCCATGTTTGCGTGCATTATAGGTTGGAATATTCTCCATTGGACCTGGACGATAAAGTGCAACCAGCGCAATAATATCTTCAATACGGTCTGGCTTCATTCCAATCAACGCCTTGCGCATACCAGAACTTTCCACCTGAAACACGCCAACCGTTTCACCACGTGCCATCATAGCGTAGGTTGCTTCATCATTCAGAGGAATATTTGATAAATCTATTTTAATCCCCTTTCTGGCAACAAAATCGACTGCCATTTTCAAAACAGTAAGCGTTTTTAATCCAAGAAAATCAAATTTTACCAGCCCCGCTTGTTCAACATATTTCATGTTAAATTGTGTAACAGGCATATCAGAACGAGGATCACGATACATCGGGACAAGCTCCCAAAGTGGACGATCTCCGATAACAATCCCAGCAGCATGAGTTGAAGCATGACGATAAAGTCCCTCCAACTGAAGCGCTATATCTAATGCGCGTCCAACAACGGGATCTTTTTTCTTTTCTTCTTCAAATTTAGGTTCATCCTTAATAGCATCAGCTAATTCTACCTGACTTCCTGGGGTGGCAGGAATTAATTTTGTAAGATAATCCACCTGACGATAAGGAACTTCTAAAACACGCCCCACATCACGCAAAACTGCACGTGCCTGTAACTTACCAAAAGTAATAATTTGAGCAACTTGATCACGTCCATATTTTTTTTGAACATATTGAATAACTTCTTCGCGCCGCTCTTGACAAAAGTCGATATCAAAATCTGGCATCGAAACACGATCTGGATTCAGAAAACGTTCAAAGAGAAGAGAAAACCGCAAGGGATCCACATCAGTAATCGTCAATGCATAAGCAACAAGTGAACCAGCACCAGAACCCCGGCCTGGTCCAACGGGAATGTCATGAACCTTTGCCCATTTTATGAAATCTGAAACGATAAGAAAATATCCAGAAAATTGCATACGCGTAATAACTGAAATTTCATAATCAAGCCGCTGTTCATAATCTGCAATCGTATACCCTTCAGCCAACCCTATTGTTTCAAGCCGAATCTTCAAACCATCTTTAGCCTGATTTAATAACTCACTATCTTCTATTTCTAAAGTAGTTTCTGAATTAACAGATTGTTCTATAAAACGAGGCAATATCGGTTTTCGAAGAGGCGAGGCAATATGACAACGCAATGCAATTTCAACACTATTTTCCAAAGCTTCTGGAAGATCAGAAAACAGTGTAACCATTTCATCTTGTGACTTCAAATAATGATCTGGTGTCACACGTTTGCGATCTGGATTAGAGACAATTTGTCCTTCTGAAACAGCCATCAGCGCATCATGCGCTTCATACCCTTCTCTTTGCAGAAAAAAAGCTTCATTCGTTGCTACAAGAGGAATTTCATGCGCATAAGCCAATTCAATAAGATCAGCTTCTACTCTCCGGTCATAAGAGCCATGCCGTTGTAACTCCACATAAAGACGATCAGCAAAAGATTTTTTCAAATAAATTAAGCGCTCAACAGCATGTTCTTTTTTCTCTTCTGCCAAAGAAAGATTAATAGGTCCTCCCTTTCCACCCGTTAAAGCGATTATGCCTTCACTGTGTTCTGACAACCAATCAGCTTTAATATGAGGAGGATCAGTATCACACTTATCAAGATAAGCACGGCTCACAAGACGAACCAAATGAGCATAACCGGTTTCGCTAGCAGCCAAAAGAACAATAGAGCAAAAATCAGAAGGATTACGCCATTTAGCCAAACGTGAATGATCATTTTCATCACAAAAATCAACAGTAAGCTGACAACCAATAATAGGTTGGACCCCATGAGAAAGACAATGCTGTGAAAATTCCAAAGCACCAAATAAATTATTGGTATCGGTAATAGCAACCGCTGGTGCATGATCTAAAATCGTCTGTTGAATAATTTGGGGGATTTTTAAAGCCCCTTCGAGCAAGGAATAAGCTGAATGCACTCTCAAATGAATAAAGCGAGGAAGAGAATTTTTGTTCTCTTGCATTTGCATTTTATTTTTTACCACTCTCACAATTTCCCACTACAAAATAAATGCTAAACAGCACCCCTTATAAAAGAAAAAACTTCTGTTCATCATCAAACTTTAAAGCTATAAATTCATCATCCTACATAGGAGCAATATCCCAATTTTATTAATATTTATAAGAGAGTTCTATCAAGAAAATGCTTCTATTCACAGCAAATAAACACCTAAAATAAAAAGAAAAACAATATACCTCATCTAAGTACTTTAATTTTTGACCATTTAATTGTATTTTTCTTTAAATATTAATTTCTCTTCCTAAAGTTCAATGTGTAAATAAAGCAACCTTGTCTTTATGACTTTATCCCCAAAAAGCTCTTCTAAAGGTCTAGAAAAAACAAAAAGGGCAGGTTAAATTTGCTCATGCCTCCAAGTCTTC
This sequence comes from Bartonella sp. TT110JLCBS, assembly GCF_042193405.1. NCBI lineage: Bacteria > Pseudomonadati > Pseudomonadota > Alphaproteobacteria > Hyphomicrobiales > Bartonellaceae > Bartonella > Bartonella sp. TT110JLCBS. The sequence continues at coordinate 100,974 of NZ_JBHILT010000004.1, read as the reverse complement.
TTACCCCACTTTTTAATTCTATCCGAACTCTTTCTGGTATTACACCTAAAGTCTATGGTTTATTGACCAAACTCTTAGATGTTAATCCCACACAACGCGAAGCAACCCTTATTGACCTTCTTCAATTAATGCCCCATTCCGTTATAGACCGCAGAATGCGTCCCAACATTACTTGTGCAAAAGAAGGAGATACTGTTACGCTCGAAATTATCATCGATCAGCATCAACCACCACCCCGTGGTCACAACCGAATTCCCTATCGTGTTATTGCCCATGATCACACAGGAAAAATAAATTTAGTCTTTTTTCATGCTCAACCTCTTTGGCTAAAAAAACAACTCCCCGAAGGAAAAAAAGTCATTATATCAGGAAAAGTTGAATGGTTTAATGGACAGCTTTCAATGGCGCATCCAGACTATATTGCCCCAAGCGAACAATCAAATCAGATACCTCTCATCGAACCTGTCTATCCCTCTACTGCAGGACTAACTGTAAAGACACTAAGACGCGCCATACAAAACACTCTTGATTTTATTCCTCTCCTCCCAGAATGGATAGATGAAAATGTAAAAAAGCAGCAAAATTTTCCTTCTTTTTCTGTTGCTTTACGCCGTATCCATGCGCCCATTAACCCCAATGATCTATCCTTAGAAAGTACAGCACGTAAGCGCCTTGCCTATGATGAATTGCTCGCTTGTCAATTGGCACTAGGACTCGTGCGTTTGAAAACTAAATCTCTTGTTGGCACTTCTCGACCATCAACAGGAATTTATACTAAAAAATTGCTTAATATCCTCCCCTTTCAACTCACAACCGGACAAAAAAAAGCAGTAGAAGATATCGCAAATGATCTTGCTTCACCAGAACCGATGCTAAGACTACTTCAAGGTGATGTAGGCGCAGGAAAAACTGTTGTTGCATTGATGGCAATGGCACAAATTGCTGAAAATTCAGGACAATCAGCTTTAATGGCACCAACTGAAGTGCTTGCTAGGCAACATTTTGCCACCATCGCTCCTCTTGCCGAAAAGGTCGGATTACAAACAACGCTTTTAACAGGACGAGAAAAAGGGAAATTGCGGACAAATATCGTGAATGATATTCTGTCAGGTCAAGTTTCTATTGTCATCGGAACTCATGCTCTCATACAAAACAGCGTTACTTATAATAATCTCGCTTTAACCATTATCGATGAACAACACCGTTTTGGTGTCCATCAACGTATCGCTCTTACAGAAAAAGGCAATAAAGCTGATATGCTGGTTATGACCGCCACGCCCATTCCGCGCACACTTGTCTTAACAGCTTTTGGTGATATGGATGTCTCTAAAATTACCGAAAAACCAATGGGACGACAACCCATTACAACAGCAACGCTTTCTTTGAAACGTCTTCATGAGCTTATAGCGAGAATCGCAATTGCATTAGAAAAAGGAGAAAAGCTCTATTGGATTTGTCCTTTAGTAGAGGAATCGACAGCTCTTGATCTCACTTCAATTGAAAACCGCTTTGCATTTCTCCATGAGCGCTTTGGAGCACACGTTGGTATGATCCATGGAAAAATGTCTACAGCAGAAAAAGAAGCCGCTATGGCATCTTTTAAATGTGGAAATACACGTATTTTAGTTGCAACCACCGTCATTGAAGTGGGAGTAGATATTCCAGATGCTTCGATCATTATCATCGAACACGCGGAACATTTTGGCCTTTCACAATTGCACCAATTACGTGGACGTGTAGGACGAGGCGATAAAAAATCTTCCTGCATTTTGCTCTATAAAGATCCACTGACTAAAACAGCAGCAACACGCCTTAATATTATCCGCAATACAGAAGATGGTTTTGAAATTGCTGAAGAAGATTGGCGCCTACGAGGCGAAGGAGAACTTTTAGGTACAAAACAATCCGGAGTCCCTGAATTTCATATAGCAAACCTTGCAGTTCATAGCGATCTTTTGTCAATGGCAAGAAAAGATGCTCGTTTATTTTTACAACGCGATCCTCATCTTTCTTCTGAGCAAGGACAAGCTTTACGGTTGCTCCTTTATCTTTTCGGACACAACGATGCTGCACGCCTCTTACGAGCAGGATAACAAAAACCCTCTAATAAAAAACTTAAATACCTCTCTGTTCAAATATGATTTTCTCTTAGAATTACCCATAAATGATCTACGCAGTCTCTTACCATCTTTATGCTTCATGAACGAATAACAAATCAACAGCACTATCTTCTCTTTCAATCTGAATTATTCTTGCATTAAAACAGTAGAAGCAATATTGCGTCTTTTTCTACCATTATATTCACATAACTGATCTATTTTTTGATAGGTAAGAAAATATTTTTCGTTTTATCGCAAAGGATTGAGAAAGAAAAGACCTGTCTCCGGTATTCGCGATCAACAGAGAAGAATGGAAAATAAGCTATCATTATAAATCAATTTCTTACACTTGATTATTCTCCAAAAGATTCAGAAATATACTTTTATTCAACCGTGACTGATTTTGCTAAATTACGGGGTTGATCAACATCTGTTCCTAATAAAACAGCCGTATGATAAGCGATTAACTGAATGGGTAAAGCATAAATAATAGGAGAAATAAATTCTGGAACATCTGGTAAAGTGATCGTTGATAAAGTCTTAAGACAAGCTACTTCTGCTCCTTTTTTATCGGTTATTAAAATAATACGACCATTGCGCGCTACCACTTCTTGCATATTAGAAAAAGTTTTTTCAAACCACCGATCATAAGGTGCAACAACAATAACGGGTATTGTCTCATCTACCAACGCAATTGGCCCATGCTTCAACTCACCCGCCGCATAACCTTCAGCATGAATATAAGAAAGCTCTTTCAATTTAAGGGCTCCCTCCAAAGCAATTGGATAAGAAGTTCCACGTCCCAGATAAAGAACACTTTTTGCATTCACCAAATCACGACAAATAGATTCAATTTTTCCTTCTAATTGTAAGACCTCATTTAAAATACGGGGAACTTCTGCCAACTGTTGAACCAATTGTTGTTCCATTTGAACTGTAAGATAACCACGTTGTTTAGCAGCACTAAGAGCGAGTGAAGCAAGCGTTGCCAATTGACAGGTAAAAGCTTTTGTTGAAGCAACACCAATTTCTGGTCCCGCAAGTGTTGGGAGAATAAAATCAGCCTCCCTTGCCATTGTTGATTGTTCAACATTCACAATTGTTGCTGTTTTTATACCCCGTTCACGACAATAACGCAAAGAAGCCAATGTATCCGCTGTTTCACCAGATTGAGAAACAAACAGCGATAACGCATCAGACGTTATAGGAGGTTCACGATAACGAAATTCCGAAGCAACATCATTATCAACACTTAAAGCAGCAAATTTCTCAAACCAATAGCGCGCAACTAAGGTTGAATAATATGCCGTTCCACAACTCGCAAAAAGGAGCCGATGAATATTTTTCCAATCAATCAAATTCTCAAGCGGTCGAACCGCATAATTTCCAAGGTCAAGATAATGAGCCAAATTATGAGAAATTACTTCAGGTTGTTCAAACATTTCCTTGTGCATAAAATGACGATGATTACCCTTAGAAATCAATAAAGCCCCTTCAAGTAATGTCGTCACAGGACGTTTTACCGGTTGGTTGTTAGCATCATAAATTGTGACACCTTCCCGTGTGAGAACAGCCCAATCCCCATCTTCCATATAGCTAATATAATCAACAAATGGTGCCAAAGCAATGGCATCTGACCCCACAAAAAATTCATCTTTTCCATAACCAATTGCCAGAGGTGGACCAGAACAAGCTGCAATCATAAGGTTATCTTCACCTTCGAAAATAAGAGCAAGAGCAAAAGCCCCCTGCAACCTTTTCCAACTAGTACACATGGCTTCTTGCGGAGAAAGACCATCTTTTAATGCACGCGTTATTAAATGTGCAATAACTTCCGTATCCGTTTCTGTTTCAAAGATATAACCATCCTCTATGAGTTCCTTTTGCAATTCTACAAAATTTTCAATAATACCATTATGAACAACCGCAAGCTTTTCAGTCACATGGGGATGCGCATTGCGTTCAACAGCAATTCCATGCGTAGCCCAACGGGTATGACCAATCCCTAAACTTCCCTCCAGAGGTGTTTTTTTTAATTTTTCTTCTAAATGAACAAGCTTCCCCTCAGCACGCATACGATAAAGATGTCCATTATGGACCGTTGCCACCCCAGATGAATCATATCCTCTATATTCAAGACGCTTTAACCCCTCAAGCAAAGAGGACGTAACGCACCTCTTTCCAAGAATTCCAATAATTCCACACATTAAAAAGCTCCAACTCACATCTTAAGATTTAAATCTTATAAAACAATCCAACAGCCTTTATTTAAAACTATAAATAATAAAAATAATTCAAACATGGAGTACGGCAATCTTTAAGAATAAACCTCCCATCCATCGTTAAATCAGCACTAAACAAAGAAATAAACTGAAAAAGATCATTTTTTCTGTTTGTTTTCTGACAAGTTTTTCTTTAACAAACGCTCTCGAAATTGTGTCGCATAGCCCTCTTTTATAACCTGTCGTGCACGCCCAAAAGCCATACTGTTCATAGGAATATTTTCAGTAATAACACTTCCTGAAGCAACATAAGAGCCATCCCCTATTATCAATGGGGAAACAAGTGCCGTATTAGAGCCAACAAAAGCATGATCACCAATCATGGTTTTATATTTGTTAAATCCATCATAATTGCAAGTAATCGTACCGGCTCCAATATTGGTATGTGCACCAATTTCAGCATCACCAATATAACTCAAATGATTGATTTTAGAAGATTCTCCTACCTTAGCTTGTTTGACTTCACAAAAATTTCCAATCTTTACGGACTTCGCCAACTCTGTTCCAGGACGCAAACGTGCATAGGGACCAATTTGTGCATCCGTCCCAACTACAGCACCTTCTAGATAACTAAATGCGTGAACAACAGCACCAGAGTGTATTTTTACGCCTAATCCAAAATAAACATTTGGTTCTATCACCACACCTGGTTCAATTTCTGTATCATAAGAAAAATAGACTGTTTCTGGTTTTAAAATTGTAACACCTGATAACATTAAATTGTGTGCTTTACGTTTCTGCCATAAAGAATCAGCCTGAGAAAGCTCAAAACAGTTATTAATTCCTACAATATCTTCAAAAGGAACTTCAACAACACGCATATCTAATCCTTTGCGTGTTGCAAGAGAAGCAATCTCTGTTAAGTAATATTCTTTTTTCACATTGTTATTACCAACCTTCTCTAAAAGAGAAAGTGCGTGTTTTCCGCGCATAGCGAGTATTCCACCGTTACAAAAAGAAATCTTTTTTTCTTCATCGCTAGCGTCTTTTTCTTCTACGATTGCAATCAATTGACCATTTTTCTCGAGAAGACGCCCATAACCTGTTGGATTTTGGGTATGAAAACCTGCAAAAACAACATCTGCTCCATCAGCAAGCTGTGCACGCATTTGGTGCAATGAATCTTGCTGAATGAGAGGAGTATCACCAAAAACAATAAGAACATCATCCACTCCCTTTTGCAAAGCTAAACGAGCAGACAAAACAGCATGGGCTGTTCCTAAACGCTCTTTTTGTTCAAAAATCATTACATCTTTTACAAATGACTGAACAACGTGCGTAACCTCCTTAGCACCACATCCCACAACAACTGCTAATTGTGAAGAGCCTGCCAATTCTATTTGTTTTAGAACATGGCATATAAGAGGCAATCCAGCAATTTTATGAAGTACCTTAGGCAGAGACGATTTCATGCGCGTCCCCTCACCTGCGGCAAGAACAATAGAAAGACAACTTCTAACCATAAAAACACATAAGACTAACGAGAAAATCCAAAAAAATTCATAATATCGTGCCAACGAATATCTTCAATATAACTCAACGAAGGATAATGTTCTAAAAGCCAAAATGAAAGATCCTGCATAGAACCTGTTAAAAACAAAATCCCTGTAAGAATAAGAAAAACACCAATAATTTTTTCAACTTTTCCTAAATGAATACGAAAAGCGCCTAAAAATCGCATAAAACTGCTCGAAAATAAAGCTGCCAACATAAAAGGAATAGCAAGACCTAATGCATAAACCGCTAAGAGAACAGCTCCCTCTCCCACAGTTTCTTTTGTTCCAGCAAGCGTTATAATAGGACCTAAAATGGGACCAATACAAGGTGTCCAGCCAAAGGCAAAAGCTAAACCTATAATATACGCGCCTAAAGGACCAGCAGGTGTTTTTTTGGTCTGAAAACGCGCCTCACGAAATAAAAAAGCGATTTTGAAAATCCCCAAAAAGTTTAAACCAAAAATAATAATGACAATTCCAGCAGCAAGAGCAAACCAATCACGATAATAACCGATGAATTGACCAATTGTGCTAGCACTGGCACCTAAAGCAACAAAAACAGTCGTAAACCCAAGAACAAAAGCAATAACAGAAGACAATAAAGCCCACCTTATAAAGACTTTCTCAGCAGGCTTTTCTGAACGAAAATCATCAATACCAATTCCTGCCATATAGCACAAATAAGGAGGAACTAACGGCAAAACGCATGGTGACAAAAAAGAGAGAGCCCCAGCAAAAAACACACCAACTGTTGAAATTTCAATCAAAATTCATACCCCGTCTTTCATCATAGTTTACCCCCATGAACAAAGATCAATCCACATCTTCATCAACTCGTTGCATATTTTCTTCATTCGCTACCACACTTATATCTTCATCATGACCAGAAACGACTGAAAAAACTTTTTGATAGATTTTATCTTTATTTTTAGCAATTGCAATATACTCTCCCTCTGCTAACACAAGTGAAACATACGCACCAACTGTTTCATAAACGATATCACCAGAATCATTGGCAAGAGACCAACTTGTATCTGCAAGCGCTTCTCCTCCTTCTTGTCGTACCAGCTTTAAGACAATCTGAGCGGCCTGATGTTCAAGAGTAATTTCTGTTATTTTACCAGCATCCACCTGAATATCCGAACGAGCGGTCGCATTAATAGAACCATAATGGGAAGCAACATGGTAGCGGCCAGCTTTTAAACGCACAACTGATTGGGGTTTAACATTTGATATAATCACTCCCGTATCATCATTTTCTTTTTCATCCTCATAGATAGTGAAACGGAGTTCTTTTTCATTCATTACACCATTGAGCAGTGTTGCATTTAAAATGACACCACCAGCCTCAAGATTAAAGTTTTTTACAAGATTCTGCCCATTTTCTAAACGAATATGGCGCACAGCACTCATATGACCAAATGAGACATGAACAAGATAATTTCCTGGTTCGAGATCAAAACGTGCACTTCCCCCCTTATAGGTTGCCACTAATGGTAATTTATTATCAATCCCTAGAATAGGGGCATAAACCCGCCAGACAAGCCCTTTTTCAATATCCGGATGACTCTTTGTTAATCGAGCCTTCAAAATGAGTTGTGTTTGAGAGGCTAAGTTTTCGTTTTCCTGCTCTTGAGTCTTGACAATAAAACTCCTTGATTGTCCCTGCTGCTGATCTTGCCCTTCTCCTGCTTCAGAAAAAGCACAGTGGCTCCAAGTCAATAAAGCAAGTACCACGCACAACCATACACATCGGTGCACTATTTTTATAAGAATACCCATTTTTGCATTGTTGATCAACATGATCTTTTTTTCAAGAAACAATATCACACAGCCATCATTTTAAATTGAGAAACTTACACCACAACCACATGATGAAACAGCATTGGGATTGTGGATTTGAAAAGACTGTCCCATAAGATCATCAACAAAATCAATCTCAGCTCCTTCCATGAAAGGAAGTGATAGTAAATCAATAAACACAACTGCCCCGTCTTTTTTGAGAACGAGGTCATCTTCACACATTTCAGAAACCAAGTCATATTTATAAGAAAAACCAGAACACCCACCACCTTCAACAGAAATACGTAAGGCTATTTTATCGGGTTCACGCAAAAGTATCTGTGCAATTTTTTTAGCAGCAACATCTGAAATTTTCACATTCATTTTATATATCCTTGCATTAAACCATCAAGAAAGAGTATCCCACACTTACAGAGCAGTTTATTTGTCATAAACCACTCTCAATTTTAAGATGATAATGGACAGCTTGCAATGGATATAGGAAATATCAACTTCAATTACCAATCTCGCGCAGTATACAGTGCTCATCCACAAACAAGCCGTGGTCGGTTATACTATGAAACAATGAGCACTACACGCTCACCTTTTCAACGAGATAGAGATCGTATTATCCATTCTAATGCATTTCGACGTCTTAAACATAAAACACAAGTGTTTATTGCTGATGAAAGCGATCATTACCGTACTCGTCTAACCCATTCCATAGAGGTTTCTCAAATTGCAAGAACATTAGCCCGTGCCCTGTGTCTTGATGAAGACCTTGCCGAAGCCATTGCCCTTGTTCACGACTTTGGACACACACCCTTTGGCCATGCTGGAGAAGATGCTCTTAATGAAGCCATGGTACATTATGGCGGCTTTGATCATAATGCACAAGCATTACGCATTGTCACAAAATTAGAACAGCGCTATGCAAATTTTGATGGACTTAACCTTACATGGGAAACCCTCGAAGGACTTGTAAAGCATAATGGTCCCCTTTTAGGTCCTCACGCAAAGAATAAGGAGGTTCCTATCGATATTTTACAATACAATGCAAAGCAAGACCTTGCACTCGATTGTTTTGCAGGGCTAGAAGCGCAATGTGCTGCTATTGCAGATGATATCGCATACAATGCGCATGATATTGATGATGGTCTACGTTCGCAATTTTTAACACTCGATCAATTTGAACATGTTCCACTAACAGCAGCAATATTAAAAGATATAACAGATGAGCATCCCCACCTCGACCAAGCGCGTCGCGGTTACACACTTGTACGAAGACAAATAACAACCATGGTTGAAGATGTTATCAAACAATCACAAGAAAATTTAGCACGCATCAAACCAACCAGCATAAACGATATTCACCAAGCAAAACAAACCATTGTCACCTTTTCACCGACAATGACCGTTTATGAAAAAGAACTAAAAAACTTTTTATTTAAAAATCTTTACTACCATGAACAAGTTCTTAGTCGTCGCAATGCAGCAAAATGCATTGTACAAAAATTATTCAATTGTTATTATGAAAATCCAAATACAATGCCTGAAAGTTGGCAGAGCAAAACAGTGCACTTAAAAAATCAAGAATTAGCACGTTTGATTGCTGACTTTCTTTCAGGCATGACGGATCACTACGCTCTACGTGAATATCAGCGTTTATTTGACCATACAGATAATTTCGTTTAATGGCTTTTGGCATCATCATGGAAGCTAAATATGAATATCTTTAAAAACTTCGAAAAAAAAATTAAAAGATCAATTGAATTATCTGATATAAAAGGAAAAAATGGAGAAGATCTAGATTTATCAAAAATCACTGTTGATCCTCCGCGTGATTCCTCCCATGGTCATTTATCAACCAATGCTGCTATGGTGCTTGCAAAATCTATTGGGCTCAATCCCCGTGCACTTGCCGATAAAATCATAGAACTTCTTAAAAATGATTCCTCTATCGAAAATATAGATGTTGCCGGTCCTGGTTTTATAAATATAAAGCTTACAAAATTATTTTGGCAAAATGCTATAAAATCCATGCTTGAATTAGGCACTTCTTATGGTCGTATTCCAATGGGACAAGGAAAACGCGTCAATGTTGAATATGTCTCAGCAAATCCGACAGGACCAATGCATGTAGGACACTGCCGTGGAGCGGTTGTTGGGGATGTTCTCTCCAATTTGCTGCAGTTTACGGGCTATAACATTACAAAAGAATATTATATCAATGATGCTGGTCAACAAATCGAAGTCCTCGCCCACTCTGTACTATTGCGCTATCGTGAGGCTCTTGGGCAAAAAATTAATGAAATTCCAGAAGGACTCTATCCTGGAGAATACTTGATACCATTGGGTCAATCGCTTGCTCAAGAGTTTGGTGACCAACTCCTCACGATGGATAAAGATGAAGCCTTATCTCTTGTGAAAGAACGTGCAATTCATGCAATGATGTCCATGATTCGCGAAGATTTGGCTGCTCTTAATATTTATCATGATATCTTTTTCTCTGAGCGAATGCTTTATGCAGATAATGCACGCGCCATTCGTAACACCATCAACGACCTCACTTTAAATGGTTATATCTACAAAGGAAAACTCCCCCCTCCCAAGGGACAAAATATAGAAGACTGGGAACCAAACGAACAAACTTTATTCCGTTCAACAAATGTCGGTGATGACCAAGACCGTGTTTTAGTCAAATCTGACGGTTCTTACACTTATTTTGCTGCTGATGTTGCTTATTTTAGGGATAAATTTAATCGTCATTTTGATGAAATGATTTATATTCTAGGCGCAGACCATGCTGGCTATGTAAAGCGGCTAGAGGCAATGGCAAAAGCAATTTCTGGGGATAAAGCTAAATTAAGCGTCTTCTTGTGTCAATTGGTAAAACTTTTTCGCAACGGTCATCCTGTACGCATGTCAAAAAGAGCAGGATCTTTTGTCACGCTACGCGATGTTGTCGAGGAAGTTGGTCGTGATCCTGTACGTTTTATGATGCTATACCGTAAGTGTGAAGCGCCTCTTGATTTTGACTTTGCAAAAGTAACAGAACAATCAAAAGATAACCCCATCTTTTACGTACAATATGCAAGTGCACGTTGTCACTCAGTCTTTCGTCAAGCACAAGAAGCGCTTCATATTAAAAGCTTTTCAAATGATACATTGATTGCCCATCTTCATCGATTAACAGATGACCATGAAATATTGTTAATACGCAAACTTTCTGAATATCCACGTATCATTGAACAGGCCGTAGTTCATAAGGAACCGCATCGATTAGCGTTTTATCTTTATGACCTTGCTTCCAGCTTTCACACCCATTGGAATAAAGGGAGTGAAAATCTCAATTTACGCTTTATTCAACCTGATGATAAAGAATTATCCTTTGCAAGATTGGGATTGATACAAGCTGTTATCAATACTTTATCATCAGGGCTTACCATCATAGGAGTCGAAGCCCCCATAGAAATGCGTTGAAAAAGTTCTATAAATACATACAATAGGTACTCTATTGATAAACTTTTTCATGTATCCTTGCATGAGAGGGGGAAAATTTATAATTTTAATATAACAAATCAAAATCAACCATTGATTGCACGTAAGTGCAAACCATCATGTGAGAAAAGCTATGAGCGATAACGATCGCAAAAATCTACACGAAACAAAACACGATCATGAACACCATGATCCCTTAGAAAGGCTTACGCGCATTTTTAATCCGCACAAACAAAGCGGAAACAAAAATGAGCAATCTTCTTTAAAAACAGATCGATCAACATCTCACCCTGAAACATCGCCCCATGATAATGATTTTGATTTGTCCTTTCTAGAAGAGGAACTTGAAAATAATTTAGCACATGACTTACCGTTCAATGATCAAAAAAAACAATGGGACTTGCATGCAATCAGCAACGCAACAGCCTCAGATATTGCACAAGCTGCTTCTTTCAACCATTCAAAACGAAATAATTTATCTAAAGAGAAATATTCTTCACCTAGCAGCCATGATGAAGAACAAATTTTAGATGCACTTTCTCCATTACCAATCCCAAAGAATCAATCACCTCAACAGAAAACAACAGCAACCAGTGCTAATCCTTTTCTTGAAAAAAGTAATCTTATGTCACAATCAGAATCAGAAAATTTCTTTTTTGATAAATCTGAAAGGCGCGAAAATAAGAGAGAGATGCCTGAAGATGTTGAACGAACCAATCGTTTTTCACAAATAAATTCACAACAACCTGAGACTACGAATATACAAAAAACTTATGATGACAATCAAAACTTCTATGACACTCCTATAAACCATCCCTATAAAATTTCAGCTGATCAAGAAAATTTGATTAAAAAAGATTATCCTGATGTCTCCTTTTCTACAGAGGAAAATGAGTTTTTCTCATCTTCTAATCTTGAGTCAGAAAAACAAAACACTGCAAGAAATCAAACAACAAGTACCTTCTCCTCACCTTTAGATTCTCCACCAGTTGATAGACAATCTTATTTAAAGGGGGCTTCACAAGAAGATCATACAACCAATTATCCCCATTTTTTTGAAGAAAACCCCTCACAACAAGAAACTTATAGCGAAAAAGTTCCGATATATAATGAAGCTCAAACCCAACACATCAATAACACTGAAAATATCTCTAACCTAAACAGAGAAATTTCATATAACAAAAATAATTTAGATGAGTTTCTTTCCTCATCAGCCTCCCTCAATACAAAACAAACGGATAGCTTTTTTGCCCATAACTATACGGGCAGAGATACTCCTCCTCCCACTGTTGATACTTATAAATTTTCAGAGGAAATCGTAGAAAAAACTGGCCCTATTATGGTTCCAGAAGTCCCGTATGAAGCCCCAGAATATGATGTACCGACTGGTAGTAGTTTAGAAGAAGAATTTGCTGACGTGCTCAATGTAGGAAATGTCCCAACAGACAATTTTTCTCAAAGACAACAGAAAAATGAGTTTTTTAATGAAATTTTTCAACAAACTATGCAAAATTCAAAAGAAGGTGTTCATATAAACTCTAAAGAACAAAATGCCAACTATTTTTCTGCTGCCAATATGGAGTACAATTCTCCCTCTTTTACCGAGAATTCACCATATACAAGCTCAGATGAGGTTTCCACACCTCCATCAGCTCCTCCTCCCTTAAAAAGTTTTATTTTTGGTAAAACTTTCATTAAAGGTTTTTTTATACTTATTTTAATAGGAATTGGGTTTGCTGGTTATTCTCACTTTTTTATGCCATCACAAAAAAATGAAGAAACGGTCATTATCCACGCTGATAATACGCCTTTTAAATTCAAACCAGAAACAACTGACACGAAAAATGATGTTGCACATAATTTAGATATCTATAAACAAACAACTGAACAAAATGAGAAACAAGAAAATACACAACAATTTCTTATTGATAACTCTGAACAACCTGAAAATTTAAAAGAATTAAACCCTGAAGAATCTTCAAGCGTTTCCTCATCGTCTTTAAATGAATCTGATGTTGAAGATGCAGTCACAGAAGCCATAAATCATACTATTCCAATGCGAGAAGTACAAACTGTTATTGTCAATCAAGATGGTACAGTTACACTAGCCCCTGCGCATCAAACAAACAGCAAAACTGCTGCTCAATCTGAAGAAAGCATTGATCAAACTTCTAATGAACTTCAAGATTCGTCCCTTGTTTCGTCGCATGATTCTGATATAAACGATCAAGAAAGAGATCATGATCTCAAAAATAATATTGATAAAATAATCGCAGAAAATAATTCTAGCTCAAATATTGAAGAAAAATTTATTCCTATTCCTTCTCATGCAGAAAGAAATACACAAGTTGAAACGCCTGCCGCGTCTCGCCCCACATCACCAAACAGAGTCGCAGCACAAAATTCAGAAAGTTATTACGTACAACTTGCATCTCAACCAACGCATGAGCTCGCTAGAAATTCGTTAAAAAATATGAAATCTAAATTTGGATTCCTTATCGGGGCCCGTTCTTTAAATATTCAATCCGCTTTTATACCAGGAAAAGGTACTTATTACCGTGTTCGGATTCAAGCGCAAGACCGTAATGAAGCCATAATCCTTTGTGAATCCATTAAAAGTTCTGGTGGAAGCTGCTTCATCACACGCTAAACCAATAATGCAGCGGTTTTAACAACCGTTGCATTATTTATTTCCATACCATTTAATTACTTATCAAAAACTTCAGAAATTAAAATCGTCCAATCTTTTTCGCTTATCTGTTTGCACTGACTTTATTCTTTAATCTACGTCGATTTTCGCCCTATCTAAAAAATTATATTTATGAAAAAATCACTGCGTACCCTTATAGGTATAAGGTACAGAAGGGAGCGAATTTAAATCTTTTTGGGGCGTCGTTACAGTCTGACTTGTTTCTGGAGTATTATAATGCGAAATATGTTCAGGAGATTTCGCAAAAAAAGATCCTAAAAAACCAAAAATAAACCAGATAATAACCATCGCAAGAAGAATAGCAAAAATACCCTTAGCGATTGAAACACGCTGTTCACGATCTTTTCTTTCTTCTGCCATACGTTCTTCAAATGTGTGATAATTTTTATCAATCATAGTGGATTCCTTTTCTCGATTCCCTTACCTTTAAATTTCTAGAAAATATGAAATTATTCAGATACTTATTTTGAGAAAACGATAAATATAGATAAAGGTTCCAGATTACTTCATAAAGTTGAGAAAAAGAGCCCAGAATAGAAGCAAAAATATCGACCACTGCCTCTGAAATCTATAATAAAACATTGACACAAAGGTTTTGCTAATAATAGAGTTGTGATCAAAAGATCTCATTATTTTTATTAATAAAAAATAAAACATACTCAAAAGGTTTTTCTTATGAAATCTCCCATATCGTCACTTCCCTTTAAAACCGAAAAACATCCATCACCTCTGTCAGAAGAAAAACGGGAAAAAATTCTAAAAAATCCCGGTTTTGGTCAATTTTTTACAGACCACATGTGTACCATTCAATGGACTAAAGACAAAGGCTGGCATAATGCCATTATTTCTCAATACAAAGCTTTAGAAATTAGCCCTGCAAGTACCGTTTTGCATTACGGACAAGAAATTTTTGAGGGTTTAAAAGCATATCGTGCAAAAGATGGACGCATTTTGCTCTTCCGTCCTGATGCCAATGCACAACGGTTTATAGAATCAGCGAGGCGTTTAGCTATGCCAGCATTACCAAAAGATATTTTTCTAGATGCCGTTCATCAATTAGTCAAAATTGATCAAAAATGGGTCTCCGATCATCCCAATGCTAGCCTCTATATACGTCCATTTATGTTTGGCAATGAGAACTTTTTGGGAGTTCGCCCTTCTCAAGAATATCTTTTTTGTATCATAGCCTCTCCAGTTGAATCCTATTTCAAAGGAGAAGAAAAATCTGTCAGCGTCTGGATTGAAACAGATTATAGTCGAGCCGGTCCAGGAGGGACAGGGGCTGCCAAATGTGGTGGAAACTATGCAGCAAGCTTACTTGCACAAAAAAATGCAACTGAAAACAATTGTAGCCAAGTGCTCTTCCTTGATATGGTTGAACATAAATGGATTGAAGAACTTGGTGGTATGAATGTCTTCTTTATTATGGACAATAATACACTCATAACCCCTCCACTTAATGGAACGATCCTTCCAGGAATAACACGTCATTCACTCTTAGAATTAGCAAAACAAATGGGATTAAAAATAGAAGAGCGTCCTTATTCTTTTAAATCTCTTCAAGAAGATGCAAAGAGTGGACAACTTAAAGAAGTCTTTGCTTGTGGTACAGCTGCCGTTGTCACATCAATTGGCCGCTTTAGACATAAGGGGGGAGAATTTATTATCGGAAATGAAACAGTTGGAGAAATTACAAAGCAGCTTCGTACACAATTGGTTGGCCTTCAAAAAGGGAACATAGAAGATAAAAATGGCTGGGTGCATTCTGTGCAGCTCTCATAATAATAAGGGTATTCTCATATCTATAAACGCTTCCATGAAAGCAGATTCATGGAAGCGTATTTCCTAAAAAACTTCCTTTATTTTTAGTGACAAAAAAAGAAAACATTAATCAAATTTTGAATGATCTCTATGCTGTGCTTTAATATTACGAACTGTACCCGTATGGGAACGCATCACGAGAGTTTCCGTTTGAATGTAGCGAGGTGTAAATTTAACACCAGAAAGCATATTGCCATCTGTCACCCCTGTTGCTGAAAACAAAACATCACCTTTTGCCATTTCTTCCATTGTATAAACCTTATTGGGATCACTAATCCCCATTTTAGCAGCACGGGCAATTTTTTCTTCTGTATCAAGCAGCAAACGGCCTTGCATCTGTCCCCCAATGCAACGCAAAGCAGCAGAAGCTAAAACACCTTCAGGGGCTCCACCAATCCCCATATAGATATCAATACCTGTTTCTTCTGGATCAGTTGTATCAATAACAGCAGCCACATCTCCATCACCAATCAAGCGAATTGACGCCCCTGTCGTTCGTACTTCATTAACCAATTTTTCATGACGAGGTCTATCCATAATACAAACAACAATCTGATTAACAGCCACTCCTTTAGCCTTTGCAAGAGCATGGATATTATCGGTAGGACAAGCGTCTATATCGACTACTCCCTTTGGATAACCAGGACCAATAGCAATTTTATTCATATAAACATCAGGGGCATAAAGGAGATTACCCTTTTCAGCAATTGCAACTGCTGCCAAAGAATTGGCAATATTTTTAGCACAAAGTGTTGTTCCCTCTAGTGGATCAAGTGCAATATCGATCGCCAATCCACTTTGAAGACCTACCTTTTCTCCAATATAAAGCATAGGCGCTTCATCCCGCTCACCTTCACCAATCACCACTGTACCATCAATAGGTAATCGATTAAGTTCCTGCCGCATTGCATCTACAGCAGCTTGATCCGCTGCCTTTTCATCGCCACGTCCGCGCCAGCGTGCAGCAGCAACAGCAGCACGCTCAGTGACACGTACCAATTCAAGCGTCAAAATACGATCAAGTCCATTTAAAATCTTCTGAGTTGTGGGCATATGAGAAATCCTACCGAATGAATACCAGAAAAAATATGAGTACTTATTAAGCACTAAGAATAAAGCTTTGGCAAAGATAAAAACTTTTCACAAGAGATAAAAGCACTCAAGCTTGCCTTTTTGTTATTATTAAAAAAGTTATCAATTCTCTGCCATCCGTTCAATACGAATAAATTGAGATTTTGCAATAAGATGTCCATCTTTTTCAATTTCTGCAAGTGCTTGTCGTACATTCACCTCTGTTGTTTCATGCGTAATTAAAATAATTGTTTTTTCAATTTGATCTTCTACAAAAGATCTTTGAACAATCGACTCCAATGAGATATGATTATCAGCCATATGCCTTGCGACCGCGGCAAAAACACCAGTACGATCATGAACATTTAAACGAATAAAATAACCACCTGCATGATGCGAAATACGTGCTTTTTTATGAGGAGCAAGTTCTAATGCTGGACGTCTTAAAACAGGTGCATACTGAAAACCAGAACGCGCTTTTGCTATATCAGCCAAATCACCAATAACGGCTGATGCTGTTGCCTTTCCTCCGGCGCCAGGACCCGAAAACAGTAATTCACCTAATAAATCACTTTGAATAGAAAGAGCATTGGTTACACCATTTATCTGTGCAATCATTGAGGATGCTGGTACCATTGTTGGATGAACGCGTTGCTCTATTCCAGAATCCGTTTTTAATGCAACCCCTAAAAGCTTAATCCGATACCCCAATTCATCAGCTGCTCGAATATCAATTTGCGAAATATTATGAATTCCTTCAACATAAACATCATCTAACGAAACAGCTGTTCCAAATGCCAAGCTTGTCAACAAAGCTAATTTATGAGCAGTATCATTTCCCTCAATATCAAAAGTTGGATCTGCTTCAGCATACCCAAGTCTCTGTGCATCTGCTAAACAATCTTTAAATGAAAGACCTTCCGTAAACATGCGTGTTAATATATAATTACATGTTCCATTGAGAATACCATAAATTCGCGATATGCGATTACTGACAAGTGATTCTCTCATCGCTTTGATGACAGGAATTCCCCCTGCAACAGCTGCTTCAAAATGAAGAAAAACACCTTTTTTTTCTGCAATTATAGCCAGCTCTACGCCATGTTGAGCAAGAAGAGCTTTATTGGCTGTTACAACATGATGTCCCGCCTCAAGCGCTCTCTTAACAGCGGTATACACCACATCCAATTCACCACCAATTAACTCTACAAAAACATCAATCTCATCAGAAGCAGCCAACTCCACAGGTGAATCAAACCATTTTATGCCACTGAGATCAATTCCACGATTGCGGCCTTTATCGCGTGCACTAACAGCAACGACTTTGATGAATCGCCCACATTGACAAGCTAAACTATTCGCTTTTTCACATAGAGCTAGAACAACTGAAGTACCAACCGTACCAAGTCCCGCAACACCAACTTTTAAAGCTTCTGCCATTATTAACCACTGATCCCTATCTTCATTGAAAAATCGTTTAAATGATGAGCCAATCAACACAAAGAATATCTATATCCATAAGAACAAAAGAAATATCCCGCTCTATTCACTTTATTTTCTCCAATAGAATTATCCCCGCTTATTCAATCAACATTCCTAAAAATATAATATTTATTGTCTTCAAAGATTTCAGAATCTTTATAAAATATTTAATTCAGAATGAAAATCTGTAAAACAGATAAATGCAAGTTGCCATAAAGAAAAGTTCTAAAAAATAATCAATAACAATTTAAAGAATATTGAAGACTTAGTAAGAAAGAATAAAAATATCTCTTCTAAATCGACAAATATGGAACAAAAAACATTCTTTCATATGATAAATTAAGAGAATGAATAAAATAAAGTAGATCAGTCAATAATAACACATTTCTTCCTACCATTCCATAGCTTTAAATATAAATCTTTAATGCAAAATCTTAACGCACTCATATATCAAAATAGAACCTTACATTAAAGTAAAAAACAAGACTTAATATGCGCACACCATAATTCTGAAATATTATAAATATAGAGAATAAATTTTCAAAATTCGAATATTTTATCTCAACTTATTGCCACCTCTTTAAAAAACTAGCGAATTGAAATGAGAAAAAACTCAATCTACCCTTTATCCACGCTAATTCATTTTCAAATCAAGAACCTTCTCAATATATAAAAGAGCCAATGAAGGTTTTTTAATCTTAAATTTATTACAGACATATAAAAGTAAATATAAAAAATATTTTTAATATATTCTATAAAAATTGATTTAATATTTTCACTTTTATTATACATATATCTATTTATATTTTGTTAAATTGCAAATAATCTATGGATTATTCATAAAAAAAACTTTTGTATGATTGGTATTATTTGTTAATTTGCTAATAAATATTGTATTTCTACTTCATAAATTATACAGTTTTTGCTTTATGATAAGCTCAAATGAGAAATCTTCCGTATAAAGGCTCTTTCAAGCAAGTTAAATAATATTCTCATGTGACAACAAAGATAACAAACGATAAAATATGTAAAAAATAAATACATTTAAAATGCTGTTTTGATCATTTTTGCCTACTTTTCAAACTGAAAATAAATGCAAATATCATTTGCTGAGATGATACCCACATAAAAACTTTCTATCAATGATGATAACTTTACATTTTTTCTACAAAAAATCTTAGAAAATAAGATGATTTAAACAAGAGTTTTTCAAAAATTATTCAATAAAACACACTTTTTTCAAAAAAAATGACACAGAGGGCTTGCGAAGTAAAAAGATCCTCTCTATAAGCCTCATCATTGGTTTGCGCCCATCGTCTAGCGGTTAGGACATCGCCCTTTCACGGCGGAAACAGGGGTTCGATTCCCCTTGGGCGTACCATGTTTCTTTTTACTGTACACAATCTATTGATTTTATAGATCTTTTTTAAAGGTACGGGGTACGTGGATAAAAGTTAGGGAATAAGATTTTAAAAGGAATCTCTTTATAAAAAGGATACAAGAATCATTAATCATTAGGTGATTAATTTCTTTGTTGCATTTCGAGGATAGTGCTTTACTGCGCACAGTTAATAACAATAAGAATCTATAAAATATAAGAATTAGAGTATTCTAGTTCGCGATACGGTAATTTTATAAATCATATTCTTGCGTATGCTGTTAATTTTTAAATTAAAACCAGCCGCATCATTTATACGTTTTTTCCAACCCTCAAAACTGAAGTTTATCCCAAACGCATTTTACATGAAGCATTTCTAATTACAGTACCTTTGTTATCACATTAAACTTTTTATAAATAAACAAACCGTAATCTTAGAGTTGAAATAGCGATATAAAAAATAGATGCTTATTCACCTCACACAACAAATCAAGAAACTATAATTCAGAATACGATCAAATTATTAAATGGAATCTCTGATAATAAAAACGCATAATCCCCATCCCTCGGTGATCTAACTACCTTATCTATTAAACAGATTCTTCATCAATCATAGAATACTTATAGATTTATAAACACATCACTTCTTTTCAAAGATTAAACCCTCCAACAAAATTTTACACTCTATTGATAATATATTCTAAAAGCTCATATTTGAATGCTTTTTTCCCTTGTTTTTACTTTTCATTATAAACTTGAAAGTGTTATAAAGTCGTATCGCTTAAAAGAAAAAGGATTTCTAATGGTAAAGATCAAAGTAGAAAACCCCGTTGTTGAACTTGATGGGGATGAGATGACCCGCATCATCTGGAAATATATCAAAGATAAATTAATCCATCCCTACCTCGATATTGATCTAAAGTATTATGATCTTTCCGTCGAAAATCGTGATGCAACCAATGATCAAGTAACAATCGATTCTGCCAATGCTATCAAAGAATATGGAGTTGGTATAAAATGCGCAACCATCACACCTGATGAGGCACGCGTTAAAGAATTTAACCTAAAAAAAATGTGGAAATCACCTAATGGTACAATCCGCAATATTTTAGGAGGAGTCATTTTTCGCGAACCCATTATCTGTAAAAATGTCCCTCGCCTTATTCCTAACTGGACAAAGCCAATTATTATAGGACGTCACGCTTTTGGCGATCAATACAAGGCAACAGATTTTAAATTTCCAGGAAAAGGGAAATTAAGTATTAAATTTGTAGGTGATGACAATCAAGTTATTGAACATGATGTTTTTGATGCTCCAAGCGCAGGGGTTGCCATGGCTATGTATAACCTTGATGAGTCAATTCGTGCTTTTGCCCGCGCATCCTTTAATTATGGACTACAACGGAATGTTCCAGTTTATCTTTCAACAAAAAATACCATTCTAAAAGCTTACGATGGTCGTTTTAAAGATATATTTCAAGAAATATTCGATACGGAATTTAAAACTGAATTTGACAACCGTAAATTATATTACGAACACCGTCTTATTGATGATATGGTTGCTTCTGCATTAAAGTGGTCAGGTGGATACGTATGGGCATGTAAAAACTATGATGGTGATGTCCAATCTGATATTGTTGCCCAAGGCTTTGGTTCTCTTGGTCTGATGACTTCTGTTCTCATGACACCTGACGGTAAAATTGTTGAAGCAGAGGCAGCACACGGCACCGTAACACGCCATTATCGTCAGCATCAAAAAGGTGAAGAAACATCAACAAATTCTATTGCATCCATTTTTGCATGGACGCGTGGACTGGCACACCGTGCTAAACTAGATAACAATGAGAAATTAAAAAACTTTTCCACGACATTGGAAGAAGTTTGTATTAAAACCGTCGAAGAAGGTTTTATGACTAAAGATCTCGCACTTTTGATTGGACCTAAACAAAAATGGCTTTCTACAACAGGTTTCCTCGATAAAATTGATGAGAAACTCAAAAAGGCAATGGACAATTAAGTTATTACTTAAATTAAAAATTCAAAGCTCTGTTTAGAGCTTTGAATTTCTCTTGGCAAATTCAAAGAAGTACCTTATAAGTAAAAAGAGGATAAATTTTTATTAAATAGCAAAAAACGGTGAAAAAACAAAGCTGGTCTGCGCTTTTATTGGGTAAAAATGGTCTTTGCTTTTTAACATTTACAGGTGGTGTTGTATTACACGCTACCAATGTTTATATTGTTATTACTATTTTACCTTCCCTTATGAATCATCTTGGTAATGAATATTATTCTTGGGTGGCGACTGTCTTTATTACAGCTTCACTCCTTGGTACTTCTCTTGCAACAAAAATATTAGGGAAACTAGGTCCTCGCAACGCTTATGTTATCTCTGGACTTATCTTTACCTTAGGCACTTTCTTGTGCAGCATTTCTTCATCTATGCCATTATTTTTAATAGGACGCTTTATTCAAGGATTGGGAAGTGGTTCTTTGTTATCTCTATCCTATTCCATGGTACGTATTATTTTCAGCCCATCTTTATGGTCTCAGGCATTAAGTGTTATCTCTGGAATGTGGGGAATATCAACCTTGTTAGGACCAGCAATCGGAGGAATTTCTGTATATTATGGCCTATGGAGAGCATCTTTTTGGATCATTGGCGCATTAGCTATATTCTTCTCACTCATAGCCTTTAAATTTTTACCCAAAAAGAATGAAAATTATGTTCCAACATCCCCTTTCCCTCTTCTCCAGCTTTTCACACTCACCTTATTGATTTTTATTATTTCTGTTGGAGGAGCTATGGACACGACAATGGCAAAAATTTTCGGATTAGTCATCGGACTTAGTCTTCTCTTTGTTCTAGCAAAAATCGAATCTTCTACCCTTCACCCTATGTTGCCGCACAAATCCTTTTCTTTCTCTTCTGAAATTTTTTCTGTTTACGCATTAATCCTCGTTATGACGACAGTCGTATATAGTATAGAGCTTTATCTTCCACTTTTTCTTCAAGAGCTTCATGGACAAGCTCCACTTATTGCTGGTTATATAGCAGCACTTATGAGCCTAGGGTGGACATGTGGATCCCTTTCAAGTGTTGGTGTATCGGCAAAAAAAATTCGCAATATCATTATATACTCCCCCCTATTAAAACTGTTGGGCATAGCTATTCTTTTATGGCTCATACCAACAGAAGTTTCCACATTTGAATATATTTTTATTATCTGCTTAGCACTATTTTCTATTGGAATCAGTGCGGGCATAGCATGGCCCCATTTGCTCACACGGATCTTACAATGTGCAAATGATGAAGATGCTCTACGTGCCAGTGAATCCCTTACCTCTGTACAACTATTTTCAGCGGCCTTAAGTGCAACTCTAGCCGGAGTTATCACCAATCTTGCCGGACTATTTAATCCTGGAGGAACAATAGGAATGATCTTAGCAGCAAAAACTCTTCTTATAGTGCTCATTGGTCTTTTATTTTGTCTTGCTATTCCATTAGCGCTGCGCATTTCTTACTGCATGTTTAAAAATCCAACAGGACATTCCAATAATTAAATAAATATAACAATACCTTCTTCATTTTAAAAATGAAAAATAATTAAGCATGCTTCTCCATATACCATGAGACGCAAAAAACCATTAATCCACACAAAGTTAGAACACTTCCTAAAACAGCTGTATATTCATAACTATAGCCCAATTTTAAAACTAATGCTCCAGATTCTGCACCAAGAGCATTGGCAATATTAAAAGCAGACTGCATTAATGCTCCTGCCAAAATCTGTCCTTGTAATGCAACATCCATAATTTTTGTTTGTATAGAAGGCATAGCAGCAAAAGAAGTTCCAACAAAAAAGCATCCTATTGCTGCCGTTAACGGAGCATAGGATAAAAAGAAAAAAAGAAAAAAAACCAATACACTCCAAAGCATAGAGAAAAATATCATCGGTGAAATGCCAATTTTAACAGCCAATTTAGGACCCAAGAGATTTCCTACCACCATCCCCAATCCAACTAACGGCATAATAAATGGTACCCACTCAAGTGAAACCCCAGAAATATGCATTAATGTTGACTTAATATAAGTGAAAACAGAAAATAATCCTGACGCTCCCACCGAAACCATCAGCAAAAGAAGCCACACCTGCTTTTGCTTTAATGCATTCATTTCGCGTAAAGGGCTCGTTTTTTGAGCATTTGAATCACAAGGCAAAAAATTCCAAATAAGCAAACAACATAATAAAGCAATCATCCCCACAAGAATAAAAGCAAACTGCCAACCAATAAGTTGTCCCATCCAAGTAGCACTTGGTGCTCCCAGAACGGTTGCAATTGTTAAGCCAAGCATAACATAGCCAACAGCTTTAGAACGTTCTTTCATTTCTACCATTGAAGAGGCAACCATAGCCGCAAGTCCAAAATAGATTCCATGAGGAAGTCCACTGAGAAAACGTAATACTACTAATATGCTAAAATCAGAAAAAAAGGCACTAGCAATATTTGCTAAGGCATAAAAAAACATCAAGCCTATCAAAACAATTTTGCGTGATACCTGAGCTGTTGCCACAGCTAAAAGAGGTGCTCCAATCACAACTCCTAATGCATAAGCAGAAATATATTGACCAGCGGTAGGAATATCAACATAGGAACTTCGTGCCATCTCTGGCAGTAGCCCCATTGCAACAAACTCTGCAGTACCAATAGCAAAACTGCCCACGGCAAGAGCTAAAATTATTAAACGTCGTATTCTCGAATCAATTCCCAATACAAGAACCTTTTGTTGATAAGAATCCCTCATATCATCACTTCTGGATAGGAGTTTTAACTGTAAATATCTGTAATACACACAAACAAAAATTCAAAACATTGTTATACGCATGCCCAATAGTCCCCAATAAAGTTTTAGAAATATTTTTATATATAAAGCATTTTATGGAGTTTTAAGTAAGATTCTTTAATGGAAAATCTTTGAAAACCTCAAGGTCATAGACGTATTCACATTCACCTATTTCTATCAGATATACCAGATAATAAACTTTGTCTCCTCTTTTCAGCCGTTGAAATTTTACAGTGAAAACTTTATTTTACAACGATATACTATACCCTATAAATAATTCTAAAATTTGCTGAATAATGCATTTCAAACAAGTGAACAATATCTCATCATTATCTTGATACAAAGATAAAACTTCTCCCCCAATTATTGTTGCTTTATTTTTGCTACCTAAATGCAGATCCCCCAAATCGATAAGCTATAATTTCAACTTTAGGCCATTCTTATAAATTATTATAGAGTCTTTTAAAAATTCTCATGATAATAGTGCTTGGTTTCTAGATTTATTAAATATCCTCTTTTAGGCATCTTTCCCCCTCCCTCACAGAGGAATCGCATCAGATATCTAACTCACTATCTGTAAATTAAAATATTCACGCAAATATATTATGATTATTTTCAGATAAATTCTATAAAAAAATCATAAAGTAAATATAATAAGTTTTGTTTTAATATATTTATTTATATTTTATAAATATATTAATTAATATTTATTTTTCATGATATCAAATGTATAGTTTTTTAGTTTTATAATATTAATAATATTACATAAATATATTGTAAATAATATTTATATTAAGATATAAAAATAATAACAACATAAAATTATAACATTTTAAATATTATAAGCTTATTTTAATTTTCTAAAAATTTATCTGTTCGATTGTATATAATCCATTCTTTACCTTTAGTAATAAAAAACACAAAGTAGCTCATAAAAATACAATTTTCATACTTCTTTAAGAGTTCGCTAACGCCTCATTAACATTGTTGCTGTAAACAGTAATCAGAAACAGAAAAACTGTTTTTCTCCGGATCAGGTAGCGCGTACCGGAGTAACAGTTTCTGTTTTTATCTAGTAATTAGAACAAGAATATGTGTCCTTATAAAACCGCACTGTTATATCTTAAGATAGTGGAGTTTTATAATTTTGGAAGATATTTCTAATTTCATATTTTTAGCTAAATTTGTAAATGCGAGAATAAATTCAATAAAAAAATGAAGTACTATAGTACGATTAATATTTTAGCGTCCTTGTGCCCATAGAGCACGCGTTTCAGCGCAAAAATCAGCATAACAGCCTTCTTCAATAGCATCACGAATTCCCTGCATCAGTTGCTGATAATAAAAAAGATTATTCCAAGTCAACAACATCCCCCCAAGAGATTCACCAGATTTAATCAAATGATGCAAATAAGCACAACTATAATCATTTGCTGCTGGACAAAGTGACTGTGGATCAAGAGGATGGGGATCTTCTGCATAACGCGCATTACGCAAATTAATTCTACCAAAGCGGGTAAAAGCTAAACCATGACGTCCTGCACGCGTTGGCATAACACAATCAAACATATCAACACCACGAGCAACACTTTGTAAAATATCATCAGGTGTCCCTACTCCCATAAGATAGCGTGGTTTATCCTCTGGTAAAATCGGACAAGTAGTATCCAATACTGCTGTCATAACACTCTGCGGCTCACCAACAGCAAGCCCTCCAATAGCGTAACCTTTTAAATCCATTTCTTTTAATGCTTGAGCAGAACGTTCACGCAGTTTCATATTATCACCACCTTGAACAATCCCAAACAATGCTTTATCTGGCTGATCTCCAAAAGCCGTTTTACAACGTTGCGCCCACCGCAATGAAAGTTCCATAGCTTCTTCCATTTCTTTTTCAGTGGCAGGTAATGCAATACATTGATCCAATTGCATCTGAATATCCGCATCAAGAAGTCCTTGAATTTCGATAGAACGTTCTGGACTCATTTCATAGTAGGCTCCATTAATGTAAGAGCGAAAAATCACACCTTGTTCAGTAATTTTACGGATTCCCGCCAATGACATAACCTGGAAGCCACCAGAATCGGTTAAAATAGGCCCGCTCCAGCGTGAAAATTCATGTAATCCTCCCAAACGCGCAACACGTTCAGCTCCTGGACGTAACATTAAATGATAAGTATTCCCCAAAATGATATCTGCACCAAGATCACGTATTTGATCCATATACATAGCCTTAACGGTTCCTGCCGTCCCAACTGGCATGAATGCGGGTGTACGGACGCACCCTCTCCCCGTTATAATTTCGCCTCGACGTGCATACCCATCTTGAGCAATTTTTCTATAATGAAATGTCTTTATCATAACTCTCG
The DNA here is from genome assembly GCF_042193405.1 of Bartonella sp. TT110JLCBS. Classification (NCBI taxonomy): domain Bacteria; kingdom Pseudomonadati; phylum Pseudomonadota; class Alphaproteobacteria; order Hyphomicrobiales; family Bartonellaceae; genus Bartonella; species Bartonella sp. TT110JLCBS. The sequence continues at coordinate 74,140 of NZ_JBHILT010000004.1, read as the reverse complement.
TCTTTTTGATTCCATCAATGCATATCTCTATAGTAAAGAGAAAAGGTATCTCCCTTACGAACATTGTTATAAATTTTATGAATTAATTCTTGATTCGCTCAATATTGTACCCAGCATAAAAAATTAAACGAGATAAAAGAACATTTCTTGTTAAGAAATCACCATAATAAAAGTGATAATCTAGCTCCAGAAAAAGAGTAAAATCCTTATAATATCACACCTCAAAATACCTACGCTTAACGCACTAAAACCTTAACAGAACTGCAAAATTATTATCACAATAATTTCATCCTCACATACTTCCATAAGCAATAACTTTGTGCGCACAAAAGAAAATTCTGAACGCATTGTACAACTTACAATATTCTTTAACTTTTACAGATAAAAATTTTTCATCTATTGGGTACTGCGATCCTCACGCTTAATAACAGCACAAATGAGCATAATCATTTATCCACTCACAATATTAAGATAGCTCTTGACATTGGAGATAATTCACAAAAGAAATTAACGTGTAAATAAAAATACTTTAAAAAACTAAAAATGCTTTTTGTAAAGATTCTCAAATACCAAAAGCTCTATCGTAACATTAGAGGCTGAAAAAGCGTATGATGGTACCCGTTTGTTCCTTCACAAGCTTTAAAGGTGGTGGTGCATAATAGATTTTATACTATTTATAGCTTTAAAACTATACACGCCATGAATGTCATCGTGGAAGTGAATGTTGATATGTACTAAGAAATGCTTCTTAAAAAAACACGTAAATACGCAACACAAGTGTATTCCGTTTGGAGCATTCCTCTATTAAAAAACGAGAAAAATAAAAGCGTAAGTCCATGCATAATCTTCATTATTTAAAAGATATTGCGTTAGATACTTAAAAAAAGTAAAGTTGAATTAAAAAAGAGATGGCAAGACTAGCCATTTGTTTCACTTCTGTACCTTTATATTCTTCTAAGATTAAACTGTCTTCTTATTTTAAAGATTACGCCAATATATATAAATGCTGGTTTTCCACTTTGCTAAGAAAACTGGATGAGCTAGTAAAGCTCTTATCTGTCTTAATATGTGTTTCAAACATGCTTCTGCATTAGAATTGGATGTTGATTTACGAGCAGAAAACAAAAGCACACGCTCTCTTAAGAAAGTAACATCATAAAACCATTAAGAGCGGCAATGGATTGAAGAGAAATGCCGAATTTTTTATAAAACACTTTGCCAAACAACAACCATAATACAACAGACTTTACGTTTTCTTATTTTGACAGGTATTTTACAAATCCTTTGCGTTATATTCTTCAGGAAGATCCGATTGAAGGAAATATATGGACAATGCTTAGCTCGAAATTATAAAAGGTAAAGCGTGATACTACAAAAGAGTTTCGTGTGCCTTTATTGATCAGAAAAGAATATTTTTTTCTTAGAAACTTACAATTGAAATTAGTATAATTTATACTACTCTACATCCGCAGCAATAACAGCTTTGGTAATTGCATCGGGCTCTACAACAGGTTCACCACGTTTAATTTTATCAACATTTTCCATACCTTCAACAACCTGTCCCCATATGGAATATTGACGATCAAGCCACGGAGCATCTGCAAAACAAATAAAAAACTGAGAGTTAGCAGAATTTGGATTCTGACTCCGTGCCATAGAAACTGTACCACGCTTATGAGAAAGATTTGAAAACTCTGCTGTTAAATTTGGTTTTTCTGCTCCCCCCATACCAGCACGTGATAAATCGAATTTATCACTATCTTTTTTTCCAAATTGTACATCCCCTGTTTGCGCCATAAAACCATCAATAACACGATGGAAAATAACATTATCATAAGCACCTTCACGGGCGAGTTCTTTAATACGTGCAACATGACAAGGTGCTAAATCAGCAAAAAGCTCAATAACAACTCTGCCCTTTGTTGTTTCAAGAATTAAAGTATTCTCTGGATTTTTATTCTCAGCCATATGGAAAGCTCCCTTGATTCATTTTTCAACTTGTAAAGTAGCAGCATTAATAACATCAGGATTTTTTACAGATCCATTATTACTTGTCGTACCTTTTTTTATTTTATCAACAACATCCATTCCCTTTATAACCTCTCCAACAACCGTATACTGACCGTTTAAAAAATCAGCATCATCAAAACAAATGAAGAATTGAGAATTTGCGGAATCCGGATCTTGTGACCGTGCCATCCCAACTGTACCACGCTTAAACGGCTGCTTTGAAAACTCTGCCGGTATATTAGGATAATTTGAGCCCCCCATACCAACGCGTTTCAAATCAAAATCTTTACTGCCTTTTTTTCCAAATTCTACATCACCAGTTTGCGCCATGAAATTAGGAATAACGCGATGAAACACAACATTATTATAGGCCCCCTCCTCTGTTAATCTTTTGATTTGCGCAACATGCTTTGGCGCCAAATCAGGACGCAGACGAATAATGACATCACCATCTTTGAGAGATAAAACAAGAAGGCTTGCATCACTTGCTGGGCTAGGATTACCAGCGACAGCGGACAATGAAAAAAAACAAAACACACATATCAAAACAGCAAAAATTCTACGAGACACAATTATTCTCCTCTAAAGACTGGAATTTCGAGCGCAAAGCTTGTGCAATATTGGGCGGCACAAATGGTGTCACATCACCTCCCATAGAGGCAATTTGACGAACCAATGTAGAGGTTATCGCACGCCCAGAAACACTTGCCGGCAAAAAAACAGTTTGCAATTCAGGAGCCAGAATGCCATTCATCCCTGCCATTTGCATTTCATAATCAAGATCAGTACCATCACGCAATCCGCGAATGAGAAATGAAGCACCAACTTCACGTGCCTTGTCAATGAGAAGGTTATTAAATGAAAGAACCTGTAACCGATTAAAATCTGCACCGAAAAAGTCTTTCCCTACTTGGGTAATAAAACCAACACGCTCTTCAAAGCTAAAGAGTGCTTTTTTGTTACCCTGTATGCCTATAGCGACGACCACCTTATCAGCTAACACAAAACACCCTTTTAAAACATCAAGATGACCGTTTGTAAGAGGATCAAAAGAACCTGCGTAAAGAGCAATTTTCATGACTTTACTCCTTCCTCTTCAAAATTATTTTTCTTCGCTCATATCAACTGTATCAGAATGCTTCTCACCTTCATCATCTAATGAACTCGTATCATCTTCAGGTTCAGAAATACGTTCAACCGATACGACTCTTTCACCTTTGGCTGTATTAAAAATTGTAACACCCTTAGTTGAGCGCCCAGCAGTACGAATTCCCTCAACAGGGACACGAATAAGTTGTCCCCCATCTGATACCAACATAATTTGATCCTGCGCTTTCACCGGAAAAGCCGCTACTAATTTACCAATTTCAGCTGTTTTAGATGGATCTGTTGCACGAATCCCTTTTCCGCCACGTCCCGAAATCCGGAACTCATAGGAAGAAGAGCGTTTACCATAACCAAACTCACTCACTGTCAAAAGCATTTGTTCACGTGTATGAAGTTCTGCATAACGTTCATCTGTTAACTCTGTTTCAGCACCCCCATCTTCTTCATCAAGAGTTATAACATCTTCAACATCAGCATCTGCACCAGAAGCACGCCGTTCATTTATTACACGTTTAATATAAGCAGAACGCTCAATGGACGTCGCCTCGACATGCTCTAAAATTGTCATCGAAATGACTTTATCACCTTTAGCCAAATTGATACCACGAACCCCCACAGAATTACGCCCCGCGAAGACGCGAACATCTATAACTGGAAAACGGATACATTGTCCATTGGCTGTTGTTAGAACAACATCATCATGTTCTGTACAGGTTTCAACAGAAAGAATTTCATCTTCTTCATCAAGTTTCATCGCAATTTTACCATTACGATTAACCTGAACGAAATCTGATAATTTATTACGACGCACAGTTCCACGTGTTGTCGCAAACATAATATCTAATGCACTCCAGCTCGCTTCATCTTCAGGCAAAGGCATAATCGTTGTAATACGCTCACCTTGTTGTAAAGGAAGCATATTGATCAAAGCCCGCCCACGCGATTGGGGTGTCCCCAGCGGCAATCGCCAAACTTTTTCCTTATAAACAATCCCACGTGATGAAAAGAAAAGAACCGGAGTATGCGTATTGGCCACAAACAACCGCGTTACAAAATCCTCATCCTTCGTGGACATACCAGAACGCCCCTTACCACCACGTCGCTGTGCACGATAGGTATTAAGAGGCACACGCTTAATATAACCACTATGGCTTACCGTTACCACCATATCCTCTGGTGCGATCAGATCTTCACTCTCCATCTCAGCGCTACCAAAACCAAATACGGTACGTCGCGGCGTTGCAAATTCCTCACGAAGAGCACTCAACTCATCCTTAACAATAGACATAATGCGTACGCGTGATGCCAAGATCTCAAGATAGTCAGCGATATCCACGCCAATTTTATTCAATTCATCAGCGATTTCATCACGCCCAAGGGCTGTCAATCGTTGCAAACGCAATTCTAAAATAGCACGCGCCTGTTCTTCAGAGAGATTATAAGTACCATCCTCATGAATAATATGACGAGGATCATCAATAAGTTTAATCAAAGGCGCAACATCCATCGCCGGCCAGCGTCGCTCCATTAACTGTGCACGTGCTGTCTGCGGATCAGGAGCTTTGCGAATAAGCGCTATAATTTCATCAATATTGGCAACAGCAAGGGCAAGACCAACCAAAACATGGGCCCGTTCACGCGCTTTACGCAAAAGATATTTTGTTCGCCGACTGACGACTTCTTCCCGAAAAGAAACAAATGCACGAAGCATATCAAGCAACGTCATCTGTTCGGGTTTTCCTCCATTCAAAGCAACCATATTACAACCAAAGGAAGTTTGTAGCGGCGTATACCGATATAATTGGTTTAAAACAACTTCCGCAACAACATCTTTCTTCAGCTCAATAACGACCCGATATCCATCACGATCCGATTCGTCACGCAAATCAGAAATTCCCTCAATGCGTTTATCACGCACCAATTCGGCCATTTTCTCAATCATCGTTGCCTTATTAACTTGATAAGGGATCTCACTCACAATGATTGCCTGTCGACCACTGCGAATTTCTTCGATCTCAACTTTAGCGCGCATAATAATTGAGCCACGCCCTGTTTCATAAGCTGCACGAACACCAGAATGGCCGAGGATAATGCCCCCTGTAGGAAAATCTGGACCAGGAACGATTTCAATTATTTTATCGAGTGTGATATCGGGATTATCAATCAAAGCGATACACGCATCAACAATTTCACCAAGATTATGGGGCGGAATATTGGTTGCCATTCCCACAGCAATTCCACCGGATCCATTGACCAAAAGATTAGGAAAACGTGCTGGTAAGACAACCGGTTCACGTTCACGCCCATCGTAATTATCCTGAAAATCAACAGTATCTTTATCAATATCAGCTAACAGTTCTTCTGAAACTTTTTCTAAACGACACTCAGTATAGCGCATGGCCGCAGGTGGATCACCATCAACGGAACCAAAATTTCCCTGACCATCAATTAATGGATTTCTTAAAGAAAAGTCCTGCGCCATACGCACTAATGCATCGTAAATTGAAGCATCACCATGGGGATGAAATTTCCCCATAACCTCACCAACAACACCAGCAGATTTACGATACGACTTATTGAAAGAAAGCCCCATCTCATTCATAGCATGAAGGATACGTCGATGAACAGGCTTAAGACCATCACGGACATCAGGAAGTGCACGTGAAACAATCACGCTCATCGCATAATCGAGATAGGAGCGTTGCATCTCATCAATAATACTGATTGGTTCAATACCGGTTAGCACATCACGTTCTGGGTGTGGAGTAAGATCGGTCACAGTTTCAAAACTTTCAAAAAAGAATCATTTCACTTTATTTATAGCGAAAAATACACCAAAATGCTAATTTCTCTCCCATAACAAAAAAGAAATTTAACAATACTTTTCAAGATGTTATTAATTTATATTTTAAATTACCAATAATAATGAACAATTTTTATTTTGCTAAACTTCAAAAATCTGAAACAAACAAACCATAAAATGATCATAATACTGCAATTTAAAGACTCCTAAAAAGGGACGTCATCATCTAATTTGTGTGAAAAACTTTCTCCCAATTGATTATTGTTTTGACCAAAAGTATTTCTCTGATTTGAATGACTATCGGCAAAACCACCACTATAACTCCCGCCTTGACTTACTCCTTGCTCCCCGCTCGCAGCTCCCCGCCCATCAAGCATTTGTAATTCGCCACGGTACTTTTGCAAAACAATCTCTGTTGTATAACGGTCATTTCCATTTTGATCTTGCCATTTTCGTGTCTGTAACTGCCCCTCAATATAAATTTTGCTGCCTTTTTTTAAATATTGCTCTGCAACTTTGACAAGGTTTTCATTAAAAATAACAATACTATGCCACTCAGTGCGTTCTTTTCGCTCATTTGTATTCCGATCGCGCCAACTTTCTGAAGTAGCAATACGCAGATTTGCCACTTGATCACCAGAATTTAAACGGCGGATTTCAGGATCCGCACCAAGATTACCAATCAAAATAACTTTATTAAGGCTACCAGCCATCGTATAAACTCCAAAATTTTAATTCGTAAAATACTCTGTTCTATAACAGTCATAACCATCTTGACCTTCAATTTACATGTCGCAATTGACCATCAATATGGGTATTGCTATCCTTTCCTAATACTGTATTCAGTGTAATTATAACAAAAGATGAGAAAAACACATAGTTTATTCCACCACGAGAGAATAAAAAGCTGCTCATTTGTATTTTTTTCACAAAACTTATACCTTCCTTTTGCATTAAAGCAGTTAAACGCATTGTAATTCTAAAAAAACAGTTTTATTCCATTTTAGGTGCTCAATTTTTGCCACATATGCCAAGGATAAAGTATGACTCATCAAAAATATATCTCCATTCGCGGTGCACGTGAGCATAATCTTAAAAATATTGATCTTGATCTGCCTCGTGACAAACTCATCGTTATAACAGGACTTTCTGGATCAGGGAAATCATCCTTAGCGTTTGATACAATTTACGCTGAAGGACAACGCCGCTATGTCGAAAGCCTTTCAGCTTATGCACGCCAATTTTTGGAAGTCATGCAAAAACCCGATGTCGACCGCATAGACGGTCTCTCTCCAGCTATCTCCATTGAACAAAAAACAACCAGCCGCAATCCTCGTTCAACAGTAGGCACTGTTACTGAAATCCATGACTACATGCGCCTTCTCTTTGCTCGTATTGGCATTCCTCATTCTCCTGCAACAGGACTTCCTATTGAAAGCCAGACAGTAAGCCAAATGGTGGATCAAATTATGTCCTTACCAGAAGGAATGCGAATTTTTATTATGGCACCCTTAGTGCGAGGACGAAAGGGAGAATATAAAAAAGAGCTAACAGAACTTTTAAAAAGAGGATTTCAACGCGCTAAAGTTGATGGCAAATTTTATGAAATCCCTGACATTCCACCTCTGGATAAAAAATATAAACACGACATCGATGTCGTGGTAGACCGCATTGTTGTACAGAAAGATATCACCTCTCGCTTGGCTGATAGTATAGAAACCTGTTTACAACTAGCCAATGGACTTGCCATTGCTGAAATGGCAGACCAACCCTTGACACAAAAAGAAACGACAAAGGAATCTGCTCATAAATCAAAAAATGATACACACAAACGGATCATTTTTTCAGAAAAATTTTCCTGCCCTGTATCGGGTTTCTCTATCCCTGAAATTGAACCACGCCTTTTTTCATTCAATAATCCTTTTGGCGCCTGTCCTCTCTGCGATGGACTGGGTATCAAAAAAGCAATAGATCCACTGAAAATTGTGCCCAATAAAAATCTTACCTTCAAGAATGGCGCCATTGCCCCTTGGGCTAAATCAGATTCACTTTACTATAAACAAACCTTAGAAGCATTAGGAAAAGCTTACGGTTTCAAACTCACAGATCAATGGTGTGAACTCTCTAATGAAGCACAACAAGCTATTCTCTACGGTTCAAAAAGAGATGAAATTTCTTTTATTTATAAAAATCATTCTGGTTCGCATAAAACGACCCAACCTTTTGAAGGAATTATCCCTAATATGGAGAGACGCTGGAAAGAAACCGATTCTGCTTGGTCTCGAGAAGAAATCGAACGCTATATGTCTTCTTCGCCCTGCCCAGCTTGTCATGGTTATCGTTTAAAACCAGAAGCACTTGCTGTAAAAATCAATGGAATGCATATTGGGCAAATATCAGATCTTTCCATCTCAAAAGCAGATGATTGGTTTGCCAATGTTCATCAATATCTCACAGAAAAACAACGTAATATCTCCGTACGTATTTTAAAAGAAATTCGCGAACGCTTGGCTTTTTTAAATCATGTAGGATTGGAATATCTTACCTTGTCTCGAAATTCAGGAACACTTTCAGGGGGAGAAAGCCAACGCATTCGGTTAGCATCCCAAATTGGTTCTGGTCTTACAGGCGTTCTTTATATTTTAGATGAACCATCTATCGGTTTACACCAACGCGATAATGAACGCCTTTTGGAAATGCTGCGCCATTTGCGCAATCTTGGCAATACAGTTATTGTTGTTGAACATGATGAAGATGCTATTCTCACGGCAGACTATGTTGTCGATATGGGCCCTGCCGCGGGCGTTCATGGTGGAGAAATCATAGCGCAAGGGACACCGCAGGAAATTATAGAAAATTCAGCCTCTCTTACAGGCCAATACCTTGCAGGAAAAATGGCTGTTAGAATGCCGACAGAGCGACGCAAAATATCAAAAACGAAAACACTTAAAGTCATTGGCGCAAAAGGCAATAACCTCAAAAATATCAATGCGAACATTCCTCTTGGAACATTCACATGCATAACCGGTGTTTCTGGAGGAGGAAAATCAACATTTCTTATTGAAACGCTTTTCAAAGCAGCATCACATCATATCATGGGCTCTCATCACAACCCCGCCAGCTATGATAAAATTGAAGGGTTAGAATTTCTTGATAAAGTCATCGATATCAACCAATCCCCTATTGGACGCACTCCACGCTCTAATCCCGCAACCTATACAGGCGCTTTTACACCGATTCGTGAGTGGTTTGCCGATCTTCCAGAATCAAAAGCGCGCGGTTATAAAGCTGGGCGTTTTTCATTTAATGTTAAAGGAGGACGCTGCGAAGCATGTCAAGGCGATGGAGTCATCAAAATTGAAATGCACTTTTTACCTGATGTCTATGTTACTTGCGATGTCTGTAAAGGAAAACGCTATAACCGAGAAACACTAGAAATAAAATTCAAAGGACAGTCTATAGCCGATATTTTGGATATGACAATTGAAAAGGCAGAGGAATTTTTCCAAGCTATTCCCGCTATTCATAATAAAATGGAAACTCTCATTAAAGTAGGATTGGGTTACATAAAAGTAGGACAGCAAGCAACCACACTTTCTGGTGGGGAGGCACAACGTGTAAAACTTGCGAAAGAACTTTCTCGTAAAACAACGGGACGTACACTCTATATTTTGGATGAACCGACAACAGGTTTACATTTTCACGATATTTCCAAACTTCTTGAAGTGCTTCATGAACTAGTCGAGCAAGGTAACACAGTCATCGTCATTGAACATAACCTTGATGTTATAAAGACAGCCGACTGGATTATTGATTTGGGACCAGAAGGTGGAGATCGCGGTGGCGAAATTGTTGCAATTGGACGCCCTGAAGACATCATTAAGGTTCCCGCTTCTTATACGGGAAAATTTCTAAAAGATGTTTTACTGCGCCCATCTCTTTATAATTCCAATTCTTAGAAACGCTTTCCATTGTAAAATACAGCATACTAACAAAGCCTGTACTTTTATTATTACTTGTAAACCAACACCTAATTCCAGTGGTGCAACATGTTTGAAGCAAAGACTAAAAACAATTTAGCGCTTTATAAGCTGTTTCAGTTGTCGTATTGCCAAATAAGAATGCGCGCATAATTGCATATTTATTCTCTGTTTTGTTTATAGCTGAAACGACCAGACAGCCTAATTTTGGCAGAATACGAAGTTTTAAGGGTATAACCCAATTCCCATATTTAACATCTTCTTTTAATTCATCTTGACGGCTTTCAAAAGCATCCGCTGCAATATTGTTTAAATAATGAAGATTGCGCATTGCTTCACGCTTTTGTTTATCGCATTCTTTAATGGGATTACATTCCTCACGAAGGGACACAACACCCCAAACGGAATATATTTGCGTTGCCAATTCACACATCTGTTTCAAAGAAATATTTCTCAACGCTCCCCAAGCCCATTTCACGACATCACCCGAGAATGGGAAATTGATTATTATACACCATCATCTATGAAGGAGCGTAATCGGCATCATCACACTCTTTTCCAATATTGTCCCATCCATACCCTTTAATATTGCAACAACCTTTGGTTATCGAAAGCTTTCATAAAAGGCATTTTTAGTCCTTTTTTCAAATATTTTTATCCACACGCTCGTATCTCTTGATAAACAAAGATATAATTTTGATTGATTTACTATAAGAAGATCTAAAATGAGAAAATCTTACGTTATTAGAATTCCTCACTCAATATGGGAAACGTCTAATTATTGTTATAAATAAAGGCATTATATAACAAAAAAGAAACCAAATACTCTTATTATATTATTTTGATTCGTTTACAAGGATAGTAAGCTTTTTCCAAAACAATAATATTTCACTTTATTATACAAAAAAGTTCTCCTCCAAGAGTATATAGTGTCATCATTTATGACTTTTTGTGCACAAACTATCTGTTGGACATCTTACAGTTGCCAATATAATGTGATGCAGTCTAAAAAGACAAAATAACGTTGGAGATAATTTCAGCATGAAAAAAATTGAAGCCATTATAAAACCTTTCAAACTTGATGAAGTGAAAGAAGCGCTTCAAAAAATTGGATTACATGGTATTACAGTAACAGAAGCGAAAGGTTTTGGTCGTCAAAGGGAACATACAGAACTTTATCGTGGCACGAAATATGTTGTTGACTTTCTACCTAAAGTAAAGATCGAAATTGTCGTGTCCGATGACAAACTAGAACAAACTGTTGATGCAATACGTAAAGCAGCTCAAACCAAACATATAGGAGATGGAAAAATATTTGTCTTTTCCATTGATGATGCAATTCGTATAGGCACGGACGAAACCGGTATCGATGCTCTTTAATAAATAACGAGAAAATTTACTTTTTTATCTACCTCAACGTCACATTAAGGAAATTGAATATGACAACCGCATCAGATATTATCAAACAGATTACAGACAACGAAATCCGTTTTGTTGATTTACGTTTTACTGATCCACGAGGAAAATTGCATCACATTACAATGGATATCGCAGAGATCAGCGAGGATACTTTTAGTGATGGTGTCATGTTTGATGGTTCTTCAATTGCTGGTTGGAAAACAATTAATGAATCTGACATGGTTTTAATGCCAGATCCTGGAACAGCACATATTGATCCTTTTTTTGCTCAATCTACTTTAGTCATATTTTGTGACGTACTTGATCCTGTCTCTGGAGAGTTTTATCGTAGAGATCCTCGTTCTATCGCCAAAAGGGCCGAAGTTTATATGAAATCTTTAGGCATTGGAGATACAATCAATGTAGGTCCAGAAGCGGAGTTTTTTATCTTTGATGATGTGCGCTATAAAACAGACCCTTACAACACAGGATTTAAACTCGATTCAAGTGAACTTCCTTCTAATGATGATATGGAATATGAAACAGGCAATCTAGGACATCGCCCACGAATGAAGGGAGGTTACCTTCCTGTTCCGCCGATTGATTCTTGCCAAGATATGCGTTCTGAAATGCTCACAGCACTCAAAGATATGGGGGTACAGGTCGAAAAACACCATCACGAAGTAGCAGCAGGCCAACATGAATTGGGTATTCGTTTTGATACACTCGTTCGCGAGGCTGACAAGATGCAAATTTTTAAATATGTCGTGCATCAAATAGCAAACAGTTATGGAAAAACAGCAACCTTCATGCCAAAACCAGTTTTTGGTGATAATGGGTCAGGAATGCATGTTCACTTCTCCATTTGGAAAGATGGCAAACCCATTTTTGCAGGAAATGAATATGCCGGACTATCAGAAACCTGTCTGTTTTTTATCGGTGGTGTTATTAAGCACGCAAAAGCAATAAATGCTTTTACCAACCCATCCACAAACTCCTATAAACGTTTGGTTCCTGGTTATGAAGCTCCTGTTCTTCTTGCCTATTCTGCACGTAATCGTTCCGCATCTTGCCGTATTCCAATGAGTTCCTCACCAAACTCAAAACGTGTAGAAGTACGTTTTCCAGACCCAACAGCCAATCCCTATTTGGCATTTTCCGCTCTCTTAATGGCTGGTCTTGACGGTATCAAAAACAAAATTCACCCTGGACATGCTATGGATAAAGACCTTTATGATCTTCCCTTAAAAGAACTCAAAGACATCCCTACCGTTTCAAGAAGTTTGCGTGAAGCACTTGAAGCACTCGACAAAGATCGTGGCTTTCTTAAAGCTGGCGATGTTTTTGATGATGATCAGATTAATTCCTTCATTCAAATAAAGATGCAAGAAGTTTTGCGCTACGAAACAACGCCTCATCCTATTGAATTTGATATGTACTATTCCGTTTAAACAATCAGTACGCACTCTTTTGGTATTTAAAATGGAGGCAAAAGCCTCCATTTTTGTGGATATTCGTCTCATGCAAAAGCGCAAGAGGCTTTTTGCTCGTCCGCTTTTCCTTTATAATGTGTTGAATCTCTTCAAATGAATTAACAAAGGTTTCTAATGCCGCGAATTTGTTTTCTCGTTCCCGTTCTTTTATGCATTGTCTTTATCACATCAACAACTAAAGCACATACAATAACCAACCAAAAACTTACAACTCTTGAGAAAGCAACATCTGCTTATAGTAAAGCACTTAAAAATGCCGATGCAAATGCCATCTTAAATGCTATTCCTCCCCAAGTCATCAACCGCTTAACCGCCAAAAAAAATCTTAATCAATCACAATTTCTACAAATCATGAAAAGCCAAATAGAACGGTTGGCAGAAAGTTACAAGATTGAAACGATCAACATTGATCAAAAACAAAAACGTGAAGGTACCCTTGATAATGGTACCCCTTATTTTGTTATACCCGTGGAGCTTGTAACCACAACAAATGCTGGAAAAAAATGCTCTATTCAAACTGAAATTATTGCCCTACTTCACGATAACCAATGGTATTTTATCCGTGGCAATGACGAAGCAATCTTAAACATAACCAATGAAATATTTCCTGGACTTGAAAAAGTAAAAACCAATCCTCAAAAAATCACAAAAATACTGTAATGAGAAAAAGCACAAGGAAACAAAAAAATCTTATAAACAAGTTGTAACAATTGTAGCAGCAGCCTTAAATTCAACTTTTTTATGAGCACGACGTGCGATTGTTTCTTTATCTATTCCCCATTGTTCCATCATCCAATCTTCATCTAAATGGGCAATAGACCAAGCATGATCAGCATCAATGTTTCCCGCAGCAACAGCAAGAGCAATGAGAGCAGATCCCGTTAATGTTGTCATCATATGAAGTGCAGCAAGCATATAAGCAGACTCAACGCTTCGTAAATAATGACTCACAGCTTGAAGTGCTTCTGGTGATTGTTCCACATGCATCAGCCCTTCTGTCAAATAAAACCTTGCACCCAGTTTTTTTTCTGCCCAATCTAATAAAGGATCCCATTGTGCAGATTGTTTTTGCACCAACTCTTTAGGTGTCTGTGCACGATAAAAGATCATATCACATGCAACGAAACGCAATAAATCTTCAAATACAGCCTGCATATCATCAGCGATACCATCAATAACAGTATTAACCAGACGCGTCATCGGCATTTTTGCAGGATCAACAACGTGCTTTTGACTCTCAAATTCTTGAGCAACAAATTCAGCAAACACTTGTGTTGGCACATGAAAATGACGCCTTGCGGGCGTTTTTACAGGACGTTCATCTAATAAGAGAGTAAAGCCTCCTTCCTCACAAGAAATTTTTACTTGTTTATAAAATCGTTTTGGTAATGGCTGACATGAAAGATTTTGAATCTTTTGAACAGAACTCTTTTTATTCAATGGCATATCAAAATGATCCAAAATCTCACGCATATTGTTTACCTCTGATCTTTTCAAGAAAGCGACTGTCTCTTTAGGTTCTGTAGCTTCAATAAAATTTAATCTGACCTTCTTAACGATTCCAAAGAGAAAAAGACCTTACCACCCCCCACTCTAAAATTTAAGAGTTATATTTCATGTTTTTTTACAAACAAGATAATGATGATTGACTTTCATATATTCAATACAATCATAATAGTAAAACAATTTTTAAAAGTATTATCTTAATTAAGAAGTTAAATATATTGAGTTTTATGGCAAAGATGTTCACGCCTTACCAATTTGCTTATTATTCACCTACAATAGTATTATCAATACGAACAGATTCAAAAACGCTGCTCATCTAAAAAATGATAGAGCAGTGCGGTTTACGTGTCATTCACCTTCGCTTAACCATTCCAATAATTCTCTAACATATCCAATAAATACCCTGCATAGAACTTTCCTGCTCAATCACTCCCCTAAACAACGATGTTTTACGGCATGATAAGCCTATCTCGCTGACGCCTCAAAATATACAAAGAATTATCTATCACCTTTTCAATGTATAAAAATGGGAATAGCATCAAGAGGGAGATAGACAACAATTGCATTGTTCTATTCCCAGAATCTGTAGCAACTGCTAAGAAAATTGATAAGCAAACAATTGTGGAAGCTGAACGTTTACTCGGTCGAGATAGTAAATTCCTGTTCGATCAATTGCATAGTCGTAACTTATCTAAAGAAGACCTTTACGATGCTCGCTGTTTGTGAGGCTATTATCATGACTATGCACATCATACCGGACCGCGGCCATTAGATAAAAATCTGTATATAAAATTAAAATTGGTTTACAGGTCTTCTAGAAGAAACTAAAGTTGATTTAATTACAGTGCGTATTATGCTACAAAATCATCCAAAATTTTGGAAAGAAACAACTGAATTTGTTCTATTAAAACGCATATTTCGTTAGCCAAAAAGTTCTGATCAGCATATGACATTCGATGCTGGCACAGGTGTCTTGCTTTTTGAAATATTGATGCAAAACAAAGCATTGATTGAAATAAATCAAGGTTATCTTCAATTTGATTTGGAGCGTCTTGAAAAAGTAATAATATTGATGATAGCAGATATAGAAGCACTTGAAGCATTAGATGATGACGCTTATTTGGCAGGAGCTAAGGATTATATCCAAAATAATCTTGGTAAGCCGCAAACTTCACAGTCACGATTTAATTTTTCAACATCATATTATGCACAGCGAGTGATTAGAGGATTAAATCATTGAGTTTTATAAAAGAACAGTTATTCTTATTTACCTTTGCCATTCTAGCATTGTTTTCCATAAGTTGGTTATTATCTAAGAATTTGGTTAGCAACATACCCGTCATGCATGCGGTTGGACTTAGGTTGTTTGCCACCTCTGCCACCTTATGGCTGATTGCAATATTTCGTGAGAAAGCTGTTTTCAGATCCCTACCATTGCTTTCCATGATACCTTCTTTTTTAATTCTCTCAGTGTTAGGATTCTCGCTGTATTTTGTATGCAGCTTTGGGGCATTAAAATCGCTCAAAGCCAGTGATTTAACTATGGTTCTCGCTACTATTCCAGGGATTACTTATATATTAGGTGCATTGACAAATGTCCTTAAATTCTCATGGCTGAAGTTTAGCGGAGTGATAATTGTCAGTGTAGCAGCTATAGCATTTAATATAAACAGTGGAGAAGGTGGATATTATAACCTAATAGGAATAGCTCTTGCTTTAACAGCAGCACTTTCTTACTCTGCTTATGGCTTATTGTCTAAACGTTATCTTAAAAATTTACCTTTGCTCACCTCACTGGCTTGGATCACAACAATTTCTGTCGCATCTTTTATGCCATTATTTATTTTTGATCCTGCCCCACTCTTATATCTTAAGTTAGAAGATATATTTAAAATATTGATTTTAGGAACTGTTTGCTCGGCACCAGTTTACGTATTATATCAAAAAGTTTTAGCCGAAGGAGGCGTATTATACGCCAATACTATCGGCGTATTATCCCCTTTTGCAGTGGTTGCATGTGAATGGATAATCGGCTCGAGCCCTTCTCTCAATATGATCAAAATAATTGCTATGATGATGGCTGTTATAGGAATGACACTCTTATTTATAGATGCATCAAAGGTATCTGGATGGCAACAAAAACGTCGTGTCCAAAATTCCAAATTTAATAAGGAAACAAAATGAAAAAACTCGCGTTAGTTTGCCAACGCAATGCAAAACTACCATTTATATTTGAAGCAGCACAAGCAGCTAATATCGAATTAATAATGATCTATGATACCGCTGAAAGCGCTCCCACTCAACACCCCGCAGCAGTCACTTCAACTTGGCAACTTCCTGTTTTTGATAACCCAGAGGCAGCTCTAGACACTTTTGCAACGGGAGCAAAAGAACGCAATATTTCTGGGATTATGACCCTTCGCGAAGAAGCTATCCTATGGACAGCTTTGGCTGCAAAAAAAATCAATACTCCAAGTATTGAACCAGAAGTAGCAGCATTAACCCGAAATAAATATCTCATGCGTCAAGCTTTTGCTAAAGCAGGCTTAAGAACACCAGGATTCTTTTATATAGATCATCCAGAAGACCTATCAAAAACACATGCCTTAGACTATCCGCTCGTTATTAAACCCGTCTCTGGATGGGCAAGTACAGGCGTCATGTTAGCTAAAAATTCCGCTGAACTTTCTGATCTCATTAAAGCCGTATGGAATGTTCAGCATAAAGACATGGCACGTTTTAATGATAAAAGTAAACCTGTAGGTTTAATCGTAGAACAGTATTTGCCAGGAAAAGAGTTTGTCGTAGAATGCTTTGTTGATACAGCAGGTGTACATGTTCTGTCCGTTGGAGACAAGGGACAGCCTGAGGGACCATGGTTTGAAGAAACAATTTATCGTCAACGCTGTGATATAGATGATCCTTTAATTATTGCTTTATGTGAGGCTGCATGCTCTGGAGTTAAAGCTCTTGGTATAAATATGGGGGCTGCCCATGTAGAACTACGCTTAGATGCCAATAACTTACCCTATATCATTGAGATCGGTGCTCGTATAGGTGGATCAGGTGTTTCCCATTTTATTGTGGAGCAAGGTACAGGAATTTCATTTGCAAAACTCTGTATGAATGCCGCTTTAGCTGAACAAACCCCAGACCTTCCCGATATACTCCCAGCTGAAAAAGTGGCGGCAAATTATATTATTCCTCTTCATGGGTATGGACGCTTCTCTGGATTTTTAGGTCTCGATAAGGTCGTACAACATCCACAAACTAGCAGAACTATCATTTTCTTTGAAACGGATCATATTTCACCACCGCCACCAGCATTTGGTGGATATCCCGGTTTTATTTTCTCTGTTCATGCCTCAAACGAAGAAGCACGCAATTACCACAAATGGCTCGATGACACCTTAAGCATCATATGGCAAAATATTGATTTATAATGATAATTTATCTTTATTCATATTGAATAAGAACCCCGATATTGTAGGATTTTCTCATTTTAAATCTGTTTATCAGATGGACAAATTTTTTAAAGCATTTGAGAAATGCTATAGCAGATAAAAATAAATCAACATGATATTTTCATATTTATTAAAGCACATGGTACCATTATTAAAAAATTCTGCACAAACAATGGTTTTAATTCCGATAATAGAACAAGACTTTGAAAATCACATTTATTATTTTTAAAAAGATGGCTTAAAAATGATAGCGCAATCCACCAGAAAAACGAATTCCAGAAAAACCTGCCTTGGTTAACGTGTGCTGATAGCTAAGATCACTGTAAAGTGTGACTTTAGAAGAAAACTGTGAATTGACACCCAAGCCAACTTCTAAGGAAGAACCAAAAGAACTCAACTGAAAAACATCTTTAAAATGCACAAATTGTTCTTTACCAAAACAATGAGCAAGATGAATATTGCCATAAAAAGAAGTGATACGATCCTTTTCAGAGGCTGTAAATGTTTTACTTAAACGCCCACCAACACGCATAAACCATTGATCTATTTTTTTCATCTCAACATCAAATCCGTCAATATCACGAAACTTATCAAATTGCAGATGTTGATAAATAAGCTGAAATTGCGGATCAAAAATAAGACCTTCACGTCCTATCATAGACACTTTACCAGCAGAAAAAGAAACGTTGAGAGGTTTTGCTTTTAATGTCGCCGTCTTACCCCAAACATGGCTACGCACATCCCCTTTAAACAAGCCATAAGATAAAAGACCGTCTACGTAAAAATCAGTGTTGTATTCCACACTAGCGTATGCCGTAAATGACCATTTATTAAATGTACTCTTTTGACTTTGTTCCACATTATGAGGTTGTAAGGAAAGTTTTCCATAGGTTCCCATAATCCCAAAAGATGTCGTATTATGTGCACTCTCTACCGTTTTAAGCAAAAGATTTGTTTCTATAGCGTTATAATCAACATGTCCATCGTACCCATATTTAAGTGTAGAAAGATCTGAGATATAACGATAACGTCCACCATAACCGTGAACAGATAAAGCAAAATTCTCTTCGTTTTTTAATAATTTACGAGGAATAGACCGCGTAACTTGCAACTGCTTTTGTTGATGACTAATATCCATAAGTCCAACATGAAATAAAGCATTTGGTAACAAAAGATAGGTCGGAACTTGTGGAACAACCTCTCTGACCTTTAACGCAGAAGGAGGAATAGCAGACACCTCTAAAGCAGGCTGAATATATTTACTTTCAAGGCGGAAATCCCAAAAATCTCCATCTCCTTCAACCAATCTTTGAGAAGTTTGTGCATTTCCAAGAGCAGAAGCTGGACCATAAGCATGAAGATAATATTGGTAAGGCAAACCCTCTAATGCGATATAAGGACGATCTAACTGAAAAGAATCCTCTGCCGCTTTTCCAGAAACCTGAATAAGTGAAATACTATGAGCATTTTCACCGGTTGCTATCTCACCCAGATTTCCTGAAACAAATTGCACATAAACTGTCGTTTTTCCAGAAACATCACCATGTATCAAAAGCCGATCAGTTTTTTTATTATCGAGCAAACCTTCACGACTGAGATGTGTATTGAGATAAATATCTGCCCTATCTTGCGCACTATAAACTTCTTTTTCTCCCTTCCCAATATAAAGTGTCTGATACTCCTGAAACATTGGAGTCTCAAAAGCAATAAAACTATCAGAAACTTTCACAAATGAAATAGACGAACTTGTAGGGTTTGCAACTTGCAAATCTATCCCTCTTCTTTTTGTCAAAAACCATTTTGATCCCCCTGTTAAATAAAGCTCAGCAATAGAATCATCGGCAACACGAGTCCCTCCTATCAATGAAGAAGAATTAGCCAAAATCGCTACACTTCCCCCCTTTTCAGCTGTTAATAATAAGTCACCAAAAATTTTTGTACCTTCTGTTACTCCAATATAAATACGACTGTTATGACTATGAACAGCTGTCCCATCTGGAACCTCAAAAATCGTCCTTTTCAAAAAGACAAGCCCCTGTTCATATGCATCATTTTCCCCATCCCTCTCAAAATACATACCATGTTTGTTACCGATTGCTTTAATTGTTGAATCTTCAATATTAACCCGTGAAATTAAAATATTTCCTTCCCTGCCATTATTGGATGGTGTGTTAGAATCTTGTCCAACTGTTAAAACATGAACATCCGTAGAAATAATATTCGTATTTTTTACATAAACAGAACCCTGATGTTTTACATTGAAAACTGTATGTGTAATTTTTCCATTTGTATTTTCTTTGTCTTCTGTTTTTTGATATTTTGAAGCAATGGTAACACCATCTAAAGTCGCACTCCCCGCTCTCCCCACATAAAGCGCAGCAGCATCATTCACATCAATAAATCCACTTTTCATCTGAATACCCGCATTAGCACTAACGAAAAGAGCACTCTCTCGACCGATACCCTGACCTTCCACTTTAATTTTTGTATTCGTTAACGTAACAGATGCTCCTAGATTCTCTGCATAAGCAGCTATCTGAGAAGATTCAATTGTTCCACGATCAACCTCAATCATTCCACTATCAGCTTTAAGACCTATTGATACATTTTTAAAAGCTGAATCGCTCAAAACAACTTTTCCTCCTCGTGAGACCACAGCACCATAGATATCTTCTACACCTGCAGTCCCTTCAACCTCTACACGCATTGCCTCAATAACTGTATTTGACTCCTGT
The DNA here is from genome assembly GCF_042193405.1 of Bartonella sp. TT110JLCBS. NCBI lineage: Bacteria > Pseudomonadati > Pseudomonadota > Alphaproteobacteria > Hyphomicrobiales > Bartonellaceae > Bartonella > Bartonella sp. TT110JLCBS. The sequence goes on along the minus strand of NZ_JBHILT010000004.1, from coordinate 53,644 downwards.
ACGACTATAGCAGCAGGCAACATGTGAGAACGACCATCGCCATTCTTTTCTTTAACAGGTGCCGTGAATTTATATACTTTATCACTAATTGTATGCTTTGAACCATCACTGCATCCGTAAGGTAATTTGTTTTCATCACATGACAGTGATACAAATGAATGAGAATGTGCCTCAATATTTATGTTTAACAAAAAAGAAAAAATAGCTGCTGTAAAAACACACGAATATAAGCGATTTTTAGATGCTTTGCTTATCATTGTTTTTTAAAACTTTCTTTTTCTCAACAAACACAAAAAATGCTGGTACAAAAATAAATCACAAATTAAATACGATAAGAATAAAATAAACAAAGTGATTTTATTATTTTTATGATAAATGATAGGGTCTTATAATATGTTTTGTATTTTATGTAAAGAAAGAACAAACAGTTTTAAGATACCATTTAGGATTACGATCTCTTAAAGAATTACCCCCTAAAAGTTCTGAGAACTGTAATATAAGCGCCAGACAACTAAACCACAACAAAAACCTAAGGAACTGTAAGCCATCTAACAAAAAATTGAATAAATAAACAAAACCTCTCTTAATGCCCTATCATCAATATTTAGAATTAATCAATGAGCTACTTTAGAACATATCATCTCAAAATAGATCATAAAACGAAAAGCTATTTACATCAAAATTACCTGCATAACACTTTCATATCCTCTGATAAAATCTAAATACAATAAAACACTCACTCTCCTGTAAAAAACATCAAAATCATTTCTATAAAAGCAATTTATTTATGATCGTTAAAGAAGGTATTTTAGCAAAGCTATTCTTTGCCATTTTTTATATTGAATAACCTTCTCCAAACAATAACTCACCATCCCCCAATATTATTATCATCTGACAATAACACATCACTAAGCTAGTCTCTGATGAATATAACTATATCGAGGATAAAAGAGCTGCATTTTTACTCCCTCTCCCCATTAATATTTTCATTGAATTATTACTTGAAAGTTGAATATATTTTACTGTCAATGATCACTTTTTCAATTTTTTTATTTTCTGGCGTTTGTTATCATTTTCAAAACGTAACATCAAATCTCGCTCTTATTTTGTCGAATTGGTTACTCCAAAAGTATCATTGTCCATAACCTGCTGATACCCTGCTACTATTAAATTGACTAAAAATGAATCACTTCGCAATGCTGATGAAAAATAAATTCCCTTTGAATCCTGTAGTTTGTACCCACAACCTGCTTTAGTCATGCACTCATAAATTACTACAAATTCACTTGCACGCGAATCCATATTTTCAGAAGAAACATAGAATGGTTTCTAGCCACATTTTAACAGTGCTTGTTGAACCATAGATTTATTGACACTGGGCGTTTCCCATAATGCCAACGTCGATGGAGGAGATTTGCTAACACATCCCGCAAAGCTTAACAAAGTTATAGCACTCAATAATTTCAATTTTTTTTATTTTTCCCCTTCTCTCAATATTCACGATAAAAAAGCTTATAAGCCTGTGCTAATATTTTTTCGCATGTAAGATGGTTAGTCCATTGAAAAACAATCCCGCCTCCCCCCATGCGAGAACAAGAATATAAAGATTATTGATTACAAACAGCATCAATATTTAAGGTTGACATTCTGGTTGCTCTTTATGCTCTTCACAATGAGGACTATTCAAGCGCCTCTCTACACTTCGCTGAGGAATAACAGCATCAGGCTGACAAATTGGAAGATTTTCATACTTTTCACACCACTTCACCCTTCCCAATTTATCTTGAAAACCTGCTTGTATCATGCATGCATTCACAGACTCCTCAGCATTGAATTTCTCATCAGTAGTTGTTTCTGTATCAAGACGACCATCAAGATGCTGTATTCCACATTCTAACAGAGCTTTTTTGATCTCAATTTGATCAGCACCAGACTTTTCCCATGCATCTACAGCTGTTCGAGAAGGCTGCTCTGGGTAACATCCAGCCATAACAAATAAGGTCATCCCGCTGAATAATTTTAAAATCTGCTTCATTTTCCTGTCCTTGAATAATTTGATATTATGAAACAATCCATAAATTACTGTACATGCTGCTTTTTCACTTCCAAAACAATGATGAACATTATCAACCTATATTATTTTATCTTTCCGAAGATTATGCCGTAATTATTATATCAAAAATACGGTAAAATTATTACTAAAATCATATGTCTAACAATGATATGCTTATAATTATTATCAATATTTTGATTACAATCAAAATAGATATTTTTATATTATTGCGCCAACAGTTGTGGTACCCATAAATAAATAGCATTGACATGCTGAATTAAGGTCCCCTCGCGCACAAGCATGAGAAACATGAAGATAGGGATCGAGATCATTACCAGCAAAAATTAAGGCTGACATTCAGGTGCGGTTTTATATTTTTTACAAAACGGGCTGTTCAAACGCTTCTTGACACTTCGTTGTGGGATAACAGCACCAAGACAACAAATGGAGAGATTTTCATCTTTATAAGATATAACACCAATATAATCCTCCCCATTTGTAGTGAAGTTTTGCTTGAAACATGCAAGCATCAATAGAAGCCTTTGCATTGATACTTAAAACTTTTTATTTTCTGGAAAGACATCATAAGGGGGGCATTCCACACTCTAACAGTGCTTTTCCTATCTCAGTAAAATCTTCATCTGGATTCTCCCATGCAGTCAAGTATCCTGCAAGAGACTTCCTAAACTGGCAACCAATTATGACGAATAGAGCTAAGACACTCAATAAGTTTAAAGTTCATTTCATTTTTTCTTCCTTAAATTGTCAGCATGCTGTACTGCATAAACAGCTGCTTCTTCACAGAAAAGTAAAGATGCTATTGAAGGAAACATGGACCTTGCACGTCCAACACAATGTTGCCAGCTGTCCCCCAAATGGATAAGACGGTTGTGGTATGCACTTCAAATTTATTGAAAGATTTCTCGTGTAAAAACTGTTTGCCAACGATTGTTGTTGGTTGTAGTGTTCTTGAGCACCTTTTATGGCAATATTGAATAATTTTACACCCGTAATACAGTTGCGGAGTGCATTTTCCCACCTCCACTTGTGATAAAAATTACTCTCGTATCAATATTATAAAAAATAAGTTTGATCCTTACTCTTGTGAGCACAATAACAACAAGAGACGTAAAACTGTCACACGTTCATTGTTCTCTTTAATTTACTTTTCCTATGAGATTTTATTGTAATACCTTGCTGCTCTTTATTAAAGTTTTTGCAAACACAATGATACAATACCTCTAATGACTTTGTTATCCACTATTTTCTACCAACGCCAATTCTCTTTGAGAAAAAATAATAGAAATAAAAAACTTCACCCCTTCTTTTCAAGAAAAGACATAAAGAACTTTATCTTCGCTTCTAAAAGAGATAGTAGTTTCCTAAACAACAAAATTTAAACAGCCAATTTTTTTAAGAGCTAAAAAAAAACAAATCTTACAATAACTTCTCTTGTGAAACAGAACTTCATTAATACGTTTAGAAAAAGATATCTGCCTATAATCTTGTATCTGGTAAAATCTATTTGCGCTGTTAGGCATTTTAACCTGAAAGACTTATATTGATGGCACAGCTCACCATCAAAAAACGCCTAATATTTATATGATTTTGTCGTTACCGTAAGCAATGGCTCACAAAAACTTCCAAAGCAAAATAATAACGAGCAGATTTTTTCAATCTAGATTGTTCTAACCTTTAGAGAATAACAATCAAACATCTGTTTTCCTGATGACATCAGCTATTTGTTTTGAGCTTTATCTCTATTCACATTTTATTGCTGTTTCTTTTTCTTAAAATTATAAAGTTTAAGTGCATAGAAACAAACAACAAGCCAAGCAATCCAACTAACACCTATAATTAAAACCGGTCGTGTCTCATCAAAATACCATAAGAGAATAAAAATAAAAACCATAAATAAAATAGAAAAAATCGACCCTATTGGCCAAAATGGAATGGGAAATTTTAAACCATTCTGTGCTTCTTTAGGCATCTTAATTCGCATAAAAAATTGTGAAAGTAAAATCATCATCCAAACAAAAACTGTCGCAAATGTTGCCATTGCGGCAATAAGAAAAAAAAGCTTTTCATGGTAAAAATAATTAAGGACAGCACCAAGAAGAAAGATACCAAAGATCATTAAAATAACAAAAACTGGTATACCATTTTTTGATAAATATTGAAACTTTTTTAAAGCATAACCTTCCTGCGATAAACCATGGATCATACGACAAGCACCATACATTCCACTATTCATTGCTGAAATAGCCGCTGTAACAACAACAATATTTAAAATATTTGCTGCATACGAAATCCCAAGATTTTCAAAAATAGATACAAAAGGGCTATCCATAAGACCAATCTCATTCCAAGGATAAAGAGACATTAAAATAGCTAACGTCATGACGTAAAAAAGCAAAATACGAACTGGAGTAGAATTAATTGCCTTTGAAATCGTTTGATGAGGGTTTTGAACTTCCATAACTGCCATGCCAATAATTTCTATGCCACCAAAAGCAAAAACAACAACACTAAAGCAAGCTAAAAAACCAAACCAACCATTGGGAAAAAGTCCACCATTTTTCCATAAATTATGAACAGTAACGGTAGAAAAATCTGCCCCTTCCCCCCCCCAAAAAAAAATAATTGCTATTCCTAAAATAATCATCGCAATGATAGCGATAACTTTAATAGAAGATAGCCAAAACTCTAGTTCACCATAGACTTCTACAGCAGCTAAATTAATACCTGTGATGATTAATGTAATACTCAGTGCCCATACCCAAGGAGCAACATCAGGATACCAAAACCCCATATAAGTTGCAAAAGCTGTAATATCAGCCAAACCCACAAGAATCATTTCAAATACATATGTCCATCCCGTTAAAAAACCTGCTAATGGCGATATGTAATTTGCCGCATAACGAGCAAAAGAACCAGGTAATGGATTATGAAGTATCATCTCTCCTAAAGCCCGCATAACCATAAAAATAGCTAAACCAGCAATACAATAAGCAATCAAAACACTGGGACCCGCAAGCTTAATTGCCTGTGCAGACCCATAAAAAAGACCTGTTCCAATAGCAGAGCCAAGAGCTAAAAAAATAACTTGGCGCTTACTCATCCCTCTTTTCAGTTCATTTATTGCCATTTCTTTCCTTACTTTTTGAAATGCTGACACTCCACACCACGATAACAGCTTTATGATAAATAAAGCCTCATGTTTCTTTCACAAATATATTTCAAAAAACATCGAAGACCAGCCCGTCAAACACTTTGCTCTAAACAATGAAAAAATACTTTTATTGCGAATTATTCAGCTTTTATAGCCTGCAATTTTGTATTATTTTATTCAAATAAAGTGATAATGAATTTTTTTATAATTGTCATTTAATTCATTTCGTATTCTCTAGTTTTTTACAGAGAAAATTAATCTTAATGTAATCTAAACTTTTAGGCTTCTATTTCCGTGCACAGAAATAGAAGCCTAAAAATTCATAACAAACGCATTAACTATGCGTACAATTAATTTTTTGTTACTTTAAGAAAACTCTCTTTGAGACCACAAAGCAAACTTTTTACGCCAATTGAATAGCTCAATCAATGATAATACGAATCTCGCAAGCCTTCAAAAGTATGAGAAATTGTATTTACAACCCATTTTTTAAGGACTCCAACTGTCTTAAAGATAAACTTTCCAATGGAAAAAAAATATGCGCTAAAAATAGAATCTTTGACTGTTGGCCCAATAATAGCATTCTCCTTATCTTCAGGATTTTGCCCTGAGATAGCAATAAAATCTTTGTTTTTCGCTAAAATCAGAGACTCCTTCTCTTGGGCCACTATTGTAATGAAAACTTCCTCTGGAAAGCCTCCTCTCCTACAATTTGCATGAATCTCAAGAATTTGAGAGAAAAAAATAACTGTTATTGATACACATAATCTAGCACTTTTAAACATTTCTTTCTCCTTTTTTATTTAAAATATCAAAAATGAAATATAAAATTCATAAATTATTAACAAATAAGAAGAATCTACAATAATTTTTTTATTTTTACTTAATATAATACATATATTATATATTTGTACTTATAAAAGTATAATATTACAACATACAATTTGTGAATATTATTTAACTATATTAAAATTTCTGATAGAAATCAGAAAGTATAGGTGCTTTAAATTTATAGTTTCTATAAAATTATGATGCTAAGTCAGATCCCTATAAAATAATAAAATATCTAGTTGACTATAAATAACATACATATACATATACATAATTTATTAAATAATTCAAATATAGTATTGATCTTCTATATTTTCATATGAGGAAGTTTCAAAATTCAATATCCGCTCTTCATCATTGTCCTTAAAACAAGTATTATTGAAAACTTAATGAAGGAAAAATTGTTTCTGGTAAAACAGATAATAAGTGCCCTTCGCGCACAAGTATATGAGCTTGATGAAGATCTGGAGCCAGATAGCGATCTTCTTTAAGAGAAGCAACATTTTTGCGTAAACATCCCATAACAGATTGCAAGAAAGTACTTGTTTTTAAAGGTGCACGATATTCAATTCCTTGTGCTGCAACAAGCGTTTCAATGCCAATAAGTGTAAAAAGATTTTCGCTCATTACCAATAACCGACGAGCTCCATGGCAAGCCATTGAAACATGATCTTCTTGATTGGCTGAAGTTGGTGTTGAATCAACGGAAGCAGGATGGGCCATTTGCTTATTTTCAGACATTAAAGCTGCCGCTGTTACTTCAGCAATCATAAAACCTGAATGAAGACCCGCATTATGCGCTAAAAAAGCTGGAAGTCCATAAGAAACTGCTGGATCAACCATAAGAGCAATACGCCGTTGAGAAATAGATCCTATTTCACATAAAGCAAGAGCAATCTGATCAGCAGCAAACGCTACAGGTTCAGCATGAAAATTTCCACCTGATACAACTTCACCATTCCTTAAAATCAATGGATTATCTGTAACAGCATTTGCTTCAATAATCAGTGTTTTTGCTGCTGCCAGCAAAATATCAAAACATGCCCCCATGACCTGTGGCTGGCAACGTATACAATAAGGATCTTGTACACGCTCATCACCCCGTAAATGTGCTGCACGAATTTCTGAATCCTCTACAAGCTTTTCTAATGTTTTCGATACAGCAATCTGCCCATAATGTCCTCGTAAAATATGGATATCAGGATGAAATGGCGCCGTTGATCCCATGATAGCATCTGTCGTCAAAGCCCCGGCCAACAATCCACCACACAATGCCCGATAACCTCGAAAAAGACCGGCAAGTGCAAGGGCTGTTGATGTTTGAGTCCCATTAATAAGAGCTAGACCTTCCTTTGCCTCTAAAATAATAGGGGACAATCCCGCTTTCTCTAATGCAACCGCCCCACTCATACGAATATTTTGAAAAAATGCTTCCCCTTCTCCCATCATAACAGCCGCCATGTGAGCAAGTGGAGCTAGATCACCTGAAGCACCAACAGACCCTTTTTCAGGGATGACAGGAATGACGCCCTTTTCAAGCATATTTTCCAGCAAATTTACCAATTCTAGACGAACTCCTGAAGCTCCTCTTCCTAAAGAGATAAGCTTTAAGCTCATTATCAAACGCACAATATTTTCAGCTAAAGGCTCTCCTACCCCACAACAATGGGACAAAATAAGGTTTCTCTGTAAAACAGCGACATCGTCCGCATCAATTTTAATGGAAGCCAACTTCCCAAAACCAGTATTAATACCGTACACAGGCTCACTTCCAGCAGCAATTTCAGCAATGCGCTGAGCCCCTTTCTCGATAGCTAAATGCGTGTCATTATGAAGTTTACTCACTTCACCATTAAAATAAATAGCTGCAAGCTCACTAAGCGTCACCTCGCTCGGTTTCAGTATAATAGTCATAATTTACTTTCTTTTTTTATCAAAGTATAATGTTTAGCATTATTGATCCTTCTATAAAACAAAAAAAACTATAACGACTCTTTAAAGCGAGAATGCTTTCTTAAAGGTATTCCTTACAATGAAGTCATTATCCAAAAGTAGAATAGTTGACGATAAATGAAAATGAAATATTGACAAACACAACCAAGGTCATGGATTTCAAAAATAGATAACGCATTAATTTATAATCATAATCTAGCATTATTAATATTAAATGAGAGAGCGGAATATCTTAAGACTCTCTCATTCCAAATCTGTGTATGTTGAATCAATCAAAACCATCCGCTTGCACGTCATAAGCGAGATTGTCGTATGGATAAAACTGTACAAAAAAGGACTAAAAACCTCTTTTATAAACCATGTCAAGGACTGTCGCAACATTGGGAAATGACAAAGTGTGTGATGGTGCAGGCTTATTCTTTTATGAAGCGTAAAGATGGAGAGCTCAATGGATTTATCATCAAGCTATTCCTACTAAACTTATAAAAACCTTAAATAGATAGCTGTCACAATCTATCATGATTGCAAAAATTAAACTCTATAGAAAATTAAAAAACTTATTCAACACATCACAACAGAGAAGAAATTGAGCTTTTTTGCTACTTCTAAAATTGTATTTAAAGCGCCAGATTTAAACCTAAAAAGCACATCTTCAATAAAACCACACAAGACTCGCCCTAACCCGTTATTTAAAATAAAAATAAAAGAAGTTTTCTTATATCAAAAAATTTAATTAACATATTGTTTTTATATTATATCTTTAAAAAAGAGAAATGCTCCATATAACATATTTATATTTTACTTTTTTGTTATATTGAATCTGAATTTAGAGATAATTTCAAAATGAGTTGTTTTTTAAAGGTGCTTCCAAGCCATTACCTTTTTTACTACAAATTTCTGATTATGATAATTTTTTGTACTTTTTCAGTTGTTTTTGTCAAAGTTTATTAAAAACACTCTCATTTAATAATAAAAAACAATCATAAAAACAAAGAATTATCAAATATTTCTATTCAATCTACCTCTTCTTATTTTATAAAATAATCTGTTGTTAAACTGCAGTAAAGAAAGCGCTTCGATACTATAATGCAGTGCATAAATTTTCTATTTAAATTCTCTCATATCAAGTAAACAATGAAAATCAGACGTAATAAGATGTCAACGTGAATGCTGAAGAAAAAAACGTCCCCCTCAAAACCTGCCTTAATAAGGCGTTAATTTCCTGAATACCGCCCACTCTGATGTGCTAAAAGAGCAAAAGCAATCATCGATATGGGATTATCCTGCATACATATAGAGCTCACTTCGATACAAAAGCTCCAAATTGCCTTGCACTTCATATTTCTTTATCAATGCGACCAATTGCCGCAAATATTCTTCCCCATAGCAAGCAATAGCGCGTTGCGCTTGCGTTGAAGAGCGGCTCATTCCAATAAAAGCTTCAGATGGGATCATCATCGTCCAATTATGCGTATGAAAAAAAATCTTTTCCGGATCTACCCCAAAGCCATCACTCATTTCCTGTAAAAAATCAAAATTACGATAATAACGGGAATAGTTCGGACTCATTTTTTCTAACAAGGTCACATAAGCCTCTAGAAATTCGCTATGCTTGAAATCGCGATTATTTTGAATAACTGCCATGACACCATTGGCTCGAAGTTGATCTGAAACAGAACAAAGCAACTTAGGACGCTCCATCCACTGAAACGCTTGCGCTGCAATGACAAGATCAACCTCGCCAATTTGAGGCAATAGGTTTTCGGCACGGCCCTGATACCACTGCACTGTAGGAAATTTTTTCCGCCCTTTCTTAATCATGTCTGCCGATACATCGATAGCATGATATTGGTGCTCATTTCCTAAAAAATTAACAATTCCCTCTAATGCGATGCCTGTCCCAGCACCCACATCCACAATGGACAAATGCTTTTTGTTCTTAAAAGAATGGAGCATGGTTTTAAATAAAGTAAGGGGATAGCGAGGACGATAACGATCATAATCATTAGCCAATCCATCAAACTTTTCACTTTGCCGTTGAACACTTTCTATCACAGGATTTTCCGCCTCCTTCACAATTACTACCATACATAGTTAAAAAGCCTTTTTTGTCCAATCTATTAAACATAACTTCTAAAGGAGTGAAAATAAGAACTGCCCTTACCTTCTATCTTTCCATAAGATTGATACTTACATTTTTCCCTTTTCCAATTGTGATCTGCACGTTGTGAAACACAAAAATACTACGAAAATAATATAATTTTCTGTAATAATAATTGATATAAATATTATTGAACTTTTATAAGATGACATCTATATTACCATTATTATTTTAATATCAACAAGTCACTTAAGCGTACCTAAAACGCATAGAGATATCAGTTTATTGATAAATACGCCTGTTTATAAATTTCAAAATACTTTCCACCAAGAAAATAAACCCTATATAATACATAAAATATCTGTGGAGACATCTTTATGTTAAATGTACAAACTTCTTCAATGTTTAAAATATTAAAAAAATTTCCAATCGTGATTTTTTTGGCTTGGTTAGTGCCATTTTTAAGTGGGTGCGGATTTAATACGATACCAACAAATGAAGAAAAAGCACATGCAGCATGGAGTGAAGTGCTCAATCAATATCAACGTCGTACAGATCTCATCCCCAATCTTGTAGAAACAGTTAAAGCTTACGCAGCTCATGAACAAAGTGTTTTCACAAATGTAATTGAAGCACGTGCTAAAGCAACACAAGTCAACATTAATGCAGATATGTTGAATAATCCAGAAGTTATGCAGCAATATCTCAAAAATCAAGCAAATTTATCAAGTGCACTTTCGCGACTTATGGCTGTTGTTGAAAACTATCCGGATCTTAAAGCAAACCAAAACTTTCTTGCTCTTCAATCACAATTAGAAGGAACAGAAAACCGTATTTCCGTTGCGCGCCGCGATTATATTGAAACAGTACGTGCCTACAATACTGCACTCAAAACAATGCCGACGATGATTTGGGCAAAATTATGGTTTCGCGATGCTAAACCGATGCCAACTTTTACCATCGATACAGATAGCCAACAAACACCAAAGGTTAATTTTAATTAATGAAATCATTTCGATACTCTTTGCAACGTATTGTATTTCCAAAATTATGGGCTTTTATCTGCTCTCTGTATTTAGTTGCTGCATTGGGAAGTATCGCTTGTTCGCAAATAAAATTTCCTCATTTAACAGGTTATGTTAATGATGTGGCTCATTTGCTCGATAATGCAACCAAGGAAGACTTGACAAAAAAACTGGCAGCACTCGAAGAGAAAACGGGAGATCAAATTGTTCTTGTGACACTCCCTACTCTTTCGGGCAACGATATAGAAACATACAGCAATTCTCTTTTTCGTACATGGGGATTAGGCCAAAAGAAGATCAATAATGGTGTATTACTGGTCATTGCACCGAATGAACGTACAGCACGTATCGAAGTTGGATATGGTTTGGAAGGAGAGCTAACAGATGCTCTTTCCTCTGTCATTATTAATAGCTTCATGATTCCTAATTTTCGCGAAGGAAATTATCAAAAAGGAATTGCTGAAGCAGTTGATGCAATTATCAAAGTTATTACAGAAAGTGATTCTGATTTTACTTTTCGCATCAAAGAAAAAGCTAAAATCGTTGAAGAACAACGTAAACAAGCTGAAAAAGAAGAAATGATTATAAATACAATCATGTTTCTCATTCTCTTTATAGTCGTTGGTTTGCCCATTCTTGCAATGATTTTTGGTAAAAAAGTGGGGCCACAAAAGTATCTCTGGCTGGGGATCATCTTCACACCTTGGTTTCTTAACTTAAGTGCCGGTGGCAGATATCCTGGTGGAAGGTTCGGAGGTCCTCGAGGTGGAGGGGGATTTAGGGGTGGTGGTGGATCATCAGGTGGTGGTGGTGCAACAGGAAGATGGTAAAAGGAAAGTGGATTTTTAAGCGTAGCAAATCTTCTTAAGATAAAATTTATGAACGTATTCTCTTTTATTCAACAATTCTATACCTTACTCTGTAATCACTTTGTATTGATTACAATACAAACTCAAACATCAAGATAAATATTACCAATGACATTTGAATTGAAACATACAGATCGTAATCACTTATCACATCATTTTAATGCAATTCTAGGTAATCCACCCGTTGAATGGAAGATAAGTGATCATCTAGTTGAGTATCCTGAAGCTCTGCGTTATATGCAAGAACGTGTAGAAAAAATTCTTGCAAAAACCGCGCATGAACAAGTTTGGCTTCTTGAACACCCTTCCCTTTATACAGCGGGAACGAGTGCAAATAAAAAAGATCTTTTGGCGCCTAATTTATTCCCTGTTTATGAAGCAGGACGTGGAGGTGAATTTACATATCACGGTCCAGGACAGCGTATTGCTTATATCATGCTTGATCTTAAACGCCGGAAACAAGACATTCGTGCTTTCATTAGTGCATTAGAAGAATGGATCATACAGATGCTTGCCAACTTTAATATTAAAGGCGAACGCAGAGAAGATCGCGTTGGTGTCTGGGTTAAACAGTCTCATTGCCCATCAAAACAAAATGATCTTTCTTCCGAAGATAAAATTGCAGCTATTGGCATTCGAGTGCGCAAATGGATAAGTTTTCATGGAGTTTCTATCAATGTTAATCCTAATTTAGCCCATTATTCAGGAATTGTTCCTTGTGGAATTACAAACCACGGTGTAACAAGCTTTCTTGATCTAGGTTGCCCTGTAACAATGCATGATATTGATATTGCTCTCAAACACGCTTTTGAAAAAATTTTTGGTCCAACAATCGATGTTTCCTAAGTGCATTGATTTTTAAATAAAAAACAGGCATAAAATTATTTTAATAAATATTTGATTTTATGAGGTGGATAGTTAAACGCTATGAGCGATAACAAAAAGGATCTTTTTAGTGTTTTAAATAAAGCCCAATCTCGGGTAAATACAAAAGAAAACACTCTGCAGTCTCCAATGAAATCAAACGCGATGATTTCAAGAAAAAGTGCAAAAGATACGCAAGAAGATGACTATAATGCCCTCTCTATTCGAGTTCTTGAGGGTTTAGAGCCGGTACGTTTACGCCCTGGAATGTATATTGGTGGAACAGACAGTAAAGCACTTCATCATTTATTTGCCGAAATTATTGATAACGCGATGGATGAAGCTGTTGCGGGTTATGCAGATTCTATTGAGGTCTCATTAGATAGGAACGGTTATATAACCGTTACAGATAATGGACGCGGTATTCCTGTTGAAAATCATCCTCAAATGCCTGAGAAATCGACTCTTGAAGTTATTATGACACAACTCCACTCTGGGGGAAAATTTGATGGAAAAGCTTATCAAACTGCAGGTGGACTTCATGGAGTAGGAATTTCTGTCGTCAATGCTCTTTCTGATGATATGGAAGTTGAAGTTGCCCGAGAACGAAAACTGTACCGCCAACGTTTCTCACGCGGTATTCCTCAATCTGGATTGGAAGATCTGGGAGATGTTTATAATCGTCGTGGTACACGCGTTCGTTTTCATCCTGATCATGAAATTTTTGGTGAAAAAGCAGCTTTTGATCCAGAAAAAATCTATAAGATGACATGCTCCAAAGCCTATCTTTTTGGTGGCGTAAAAATTCGCTGGTCTTGTGATCCCGTCATACTTGAAGGCGCAAAAAATATTCCTGAAAAAGCTGTTTTTCATTTTCCCGATGGGCTTAAAGACTATTTACTTTCGTCACTAAAAGATGAATATCGAGTAACGTCAGAAATTTTTTCTGGCAAAACACAACACAATAATGGCCATGGCTCCGTTGAGTGGGCTATCGCTTGGCATGGTGGTGATTCTTGTGTGCAATCTTACTGCAATACGATTCCTACAGGAGAAGGCGGAACACATGAAATAGGATTACGTCAAGCTCTTTTGCGTGGATTGAAATCCTACGCTGAGTTAATAGGAAACAAGCGCGCAACGATTATTACGTCTGACGATATTATGATTTCAACAGCCGCAATACTTTCAGTCTTTATCAGTAACCCTGAATTTGTTGGACAAACAAAAGATCGATTAGCAACCATTGAAGCACAGCGTATCGTTGAGAATGCAATTCGCGATCCTTTTGATCATTGGTTAGCAAATTCCCCACAAGAAGCAACAAAACTTCTCGATTGGGTTATCGAACGTGCTGAAGAACGTGTTAGACGACGCCAAGATAGAGAAATAAGTCGAAAAACTGCTGTCCGTAAATTACGTCTGCCCGGTAAACTTGCAGATTGTAGCCAGAACCATGCTGTGGGTGCTGAACTATTCATTGTTGAAGGGGATTCTGCAGGAGGATCTGCTAAACAAGCAAGAAATAGAGCAAACCAAGCAATTTTACCTCTTCGTGGTAAAATCTTGAATGTCGCCAGTGCTGCACATGAAAAAATGAACTCAAGCCAAACAATTAGCGATCTGATCCTTGCTCTTGGATGTGGAACACGCTCCAAGTATCGTGAAAAAGATCTCAGATATGAACGTATTATCATCATGACAGATGCTGATGTTGATGGTGCTCATATTGCGTCACTGCTCATTACCTTCTTCTTTCAAGAAATGCCTGACCTTATTCATCAGGGACATTTATATCTTGCCGTCCCTCCCCTTTATAGAATATCGCAAGGAGGAAAAGTTGCTTATGCTCGTGACGATATTCATAAGGATGAATTGCTCAAAACTGAATTTACTGGAAAAGCTAAAATCGAAATCGGGCGTTTTAAAGGGCTGGGTGAAATGCGCGCAGAACAACTTAAAGAAACGACTATGCATCCTCAAAAACGTACATTGCTTCGTGTTTCTATTGATGCCGTGGAAATGCAAGAAACGAAAAAGACTGTAGAAAGTCTCATGGGAACAAAACCAGAAGCACGATTTCGTTTCATACAAGAAAATTCTACTTTTGCTTCTAATCTAGACATCTAATGTAAAAAATATCCCTTTCAAACCACTGCAGCTGCGTCAATCACGCGCAGTTGCGGATTGATCGTTCCATTCCAATAATTCAAACTAAGATGACCAGCTAAATGAATCATTTCACCAATATTTTCAAAAAGAAAATCACCTAGCGATGTCCCTACAGCACGAAAAGCTATTCCTTGTAGTTTTTTTCCTTCAACATTAGATACAATGAGGCGAAGATGTCCTTTACCAACTTCAGATAGATTCACCAGTCGATGAGAGGGAAGAACAAAAACAGGTGTTGCATTCCCTGCCCCAAATGGCCCTGCTTTTTCAAGCAATTCAAACAGCGCTTCATTAACACCAGAAGCAGAAAGAGAACCATCTATACTAAGAGATTTTTTTGCACGCAACTCAGAAACCATTAAAGAAACTTTTTCTTCTAGCCATTTTCGAAAAATTTCAATTTTTGTTGATTGAATTGTAATTCCTGCTGCCATACTATGTCCCCCTCCTTTTTCTAATAAATTGAGTGTAACAGCTTCACGAACGAGTGCTCCTAAATCTATACCATTAATTGAGCGTCCCGACCCTACGCCATTTCCATCTTCTTTCAAAGCAATAGCAAAAACAGGGCAAAAAAAACGCTCTTTGAGACGGGAAGCAAGAATACCAATAATTCCCGGATGCCATTCTTTATGTGAAATGACAAGCGATAATGGTATTTCTTGATCTTGATAAAGAGAAGTAATGTAAGATTCCGCTTGTGCTAATTGAATGTTCTCCATTTCTTGGCGTTCTTGATTAAGCCGATCTAACTGTTCTGCTATTCTGTCCGCTTCATCTTTATTCTCACAGCTAAGCAAACGTGCTCCCAAAGCTTGATCACCAATGCGCCCTCCTGCATTAATTCTAGGACCTAACAAAAAACCTAAATGAAAACTATTAAGCGGCTCCCCTATTCGTGCAACCTTTGTTAAAGCTGTTATTCCTAGATTATGCATAGAACGAGCAACTTGAAGCCCTTTTATCACAAAAGCACGGTTAACCCCCTGTAATGGAACGACATCACATATGGTTGCCAATGCAACAAGATCAAGCATACTTAAAAGATCAGGCAGCTGCCCTTGGAATTGTTTTTTCCGCAGCAAATGATGAACCCAAGCTAACGTAACAAAAACAACACCCGCTGCACATAAATGCCCCTGTTTAGAAAAATCATCAGGGCGATTAGGATTGACCAGAGCAACAGCTTCTTGATGAATCTCTGACATTTGATGATGATCTAAAATCACCACATCAGCACCAGCAAGCCTCGCTGCTTTTACGGCATCTGGACTGTTTGCGCCACAATCAACAGTGATAATTAACTGGGCGCCTTCTTGCACAAGCATCCTCATTGCTTGTTCATTCGGACCATAGCCTTCAACAATACGATCAGGAATATAAATTTTGACTTCAATACCAAAATAACGAAAAAAACGCGCTATCAGTGCCGATGAACAAGCACCATCAACATCATAATCACCAAACACAGCAACCTGCTCTTGATCGAGAAGAGCCTTAACAATGCGCTCTGCTGCGCATTGCATATCTCTAAAACTTTCTGGATCAGGCATAAGCGTACGCAATGTCGGATTAATAAAATCAACAGCCTCAGCTTCATCCACATCTCTTGCTGAAAGTACTCGAGCTAACTGATCTGGAAAACCAAATTTTTGAGAAATAGCGCGCGCATTATTTATCCCTTGAACATCAAGGGCATCTAACCAAGCTTGACCACAAGCAGAAGATTCAACATTGAGAAAATAACGAGGCCACTGCATTATTGTTTATTTTATAATGAAGAACGATAAAATACAATCATGCGTTAAAGATAAAATAGTCTTTTGCAACATTCATTTTAAGTTTAAATGGTCCACAAACTTCTTTTCATATGGTATTATAATACCCCTCTCATAACATGCTGTTTTATAAAGTTTTTATTTTCTCTTGACGTCAATCAAAAGACATTATATCAGAGCAAGTAGTATGCGTTAAATATTTCGCTATGGTAACAATTTTCAACGCAAAACAGTAAAAATTCCCTTATATAAAGGGTTCTAATAAAGGATACTTCTATGGCAACTTTTTCACAAAAGCCAACTGAAGTGGTGAAAAAATGGGTTATTATTGACGCAGAAAACCTTGTTTTAGGTCGTCTTGCCACATTTGTTGCGAACCGCTTACGTGGCAAACATAAAGCTACATTTACTCCACATGTTGATGATGGTGACAACGTTATTGTCATTAATGCAGATAAAATAGCTCTCACTGGCAAAAAATATACGGATAAAAAATATTATTGGCATACCGGCTATATCGGTGGAATCAAACAACGTACAGCACGTCAACTTCTTGAGGGGCGTTTTCCTGAACGCGTTATTGAAAAAGCGGTAGAACGTATGATTCCTCGTGGGCCTCTTGGTCGCCGTCAATTGAAGAATCTACGTGTTTACGCTGGAAGCCAACATCCACATGAAGCACAACAGCCTGAATCTCTTGACATTGGTGCTTTAAACCGCAAAAACAAAAGGATTGCTTGATTATGGCTGAAATTAATTCTCTTTCTGAGCTTAGCATAGTAACAAGTATTACAGAAACACATGAAAATGTTGTTCCTGTTCATGTGCAAAAGCTTGATTCACAAGGACGTGCTTACGCAACAGGAAAGCGTAAAGACGCTGTTGCACGTGTATGGATTAAACCAGGTTCTGGAAAAATCACGATCAACAATAAGGAATTCGACAAATATTTTGCTCGTCCTGTTCTTAGAATGATTCTTCGTCAACCAATTGTTGCAACAAATAGGGATACCCAGTTTGATATTATTGCAACCGTTGCAGGCGGTGGTCTTTCCGGACAAGCCGGTGCAGTGCGCCATGGCATTTCCAAAGCTTTAACCTATTACGAACCAGAACTTCGCTCAATCTTGAAAAAAGGTGGGTTTCTTACCCGCGATAGCCGTGTTGTTGAACGTAAAAAATACGGTAAAGCAAAAGCCCGTCGTTCTTTCCAATTCTCAAAGCGTTAATTTCAATTTTTGTACAATGCATAAAGCCTCGAACAAAAACGGGGCTTTTTTAAACTGCTAAAACAAACGTTTCGTAGAGACAAATTTACATCTGTTAGAAGAAAACAAGAATGCAAAACAACCCATCTCCTTAGACAAGGACTAAAAAGTAGATCAAAAAATTCAAAACCTCAGTTTCAATTTTTTAAATTTATTTTGCTAATAGGCATATCCACCTGCTAAAGCACAAAAATATTTGCACGATAACTTTAGCAATCTTATAAATTTTTCAATGTTTTTTTCTATCATCACTTAACAAAGCTTTAATCCAAGAAGTGCTTTACCATTGTGATAAAATGCGGAACAGAAATAGGCTTTGACATATATTCTTCACATCCACTGGCACGAATTCTCTCCTCATCGCCTTTCATAGCAAAAGCTGTTACAGCAACAACGGGGATTGATCGAAGTTCTTCATCTTCTTTTAATTGTTTAATAACATCTATTCCAGAGACCTCTGGCAACTGGATATCCACAAGGATAAGAGATGGCATTGATGAACGCGCTAAATCTAATGCCATAAGACCATTACGCGTTTCAACAGTTTCATAACCACTCGCTTCTACAAGATCACGGAATAACTTCATATTAAGCTCATTATCTTCCACGATCATGACTTTTTTTGACATTAGTATAACTTCCACCCTTCTTAGACAAAATAGAAATGAATCTACATTCTATTTGCTTAAGATAAAATGATAAAAAAAATTGTAAACCACAAAGAGATTAAAAGCTTCCAATAAAAGCATTTTTTGCAAATATTTATAAAACGCATCGCTATACTTTTTCAGTTCATCAGCACAAAATCCACAATAACCATAAGTATTGTATTGCCCTATATTTTTTCAGTGAATAAGCACCGTTTATGAATATCTCAATTAAAGCATATACATTTTCATCATAGAAAAAATATCAAATACAAACTCAGCTCAAATGCATATTTTGAAGAGAAAAAATTTAATTAACTTTAAAAAGCAGCTGATTATTTAAATTTAATACCCCCTATGCTGCCATCCCCCCAACAATATCTTAATGATATTAAAGGATAAATTTACCAATATTATTAAAAGTAAAAATAAATAAACCGTGATTAAACCTCACGGTTTATTTAATATACAACATTCAATAACAGAACAATTCAAAATTTATCAAGGAAATATCTTTTACTACAAAGCCCATACACTTCGAACAAAAGCAGTGAATGTTCTTTCACCTACGCTTTTGCCAGGATCCGGTGGCTGTCTAGTAAAGAAATATACAAGATATGCGATGAAACCAAAAATCGCCCCCTCCAGCCCCATTAAAGCCGCAACTTTGTGGACATTTTTTTCAGTACTTGGTCTTCCAAATTGGTTAATAATCATATCAACAGCTTTAATAACTCTATTTTCCTGTGACATTATAGAAATAAAACCAGCATTTTGAAATCTATCATTTAAAGAATCAGCATTGACTCTTAAAACCTGTGAAAAGAAAATAACTACTGCAACAACACATAACATATAATTTTTAAATATTTCCATTATATAACACCTATTACAATATTTAATAAAATAATTTTTTTACTGTATATTCTAAAAAAACATCACATCATCTATCGATAATGTGTTTTTATCTTCTAAGAATAATAATATAATAAAAAATTTTTAATTATTATTTTGTATTATATTATATATAAAATATATACGTTACGTATTTATTTTAGTATTGTCAATTGTTTTATTTGTATTTTATATTGTGTAAGTTAATGGTAAAAATATATTAAGATGAAATTATTTTATTATTTTTATTATAAATTTAGCTTTATTATCATAACTATTATTATGATTTTATAATATATAAATATGTTGTTTTTAGTTGCATGTAATGTTTTTATTTTTTTATAATATAGTAAAATAAATAATTTATATAAAATAATTTTTCCTTATTGTATATTGAGAGGAAATAGCTAACCTAGTAAAAATGTAGCTCTTTGATTAGAAAAGCTAAAGGAGATAAGATAAGAGATAATATTGATGAAAAAGCCAACTTTAATCCATAAAGCCATTAAAAATTTCAACGATTTTACAACAATTCGTTTCTACAGAATCACGGAATAACCTCAGTTTAAGCTCTTTATCTTCCACGATCATGACTTTTTGATATTATTAATAGTGCTTCACGCTTTCAAAATAAAATAGAGAAATAGATAATGAATACACATTCTCTCTAACCAAAATAAGAGAATGATAAAAAGTGCAAACCTCAAAAAGACTATATTATGCCCAATAAAGTATTTCTGTAATAATATTAAAAAAGAGTCCAAGCTACAAAATTAAAGCTTAATGGGCATATTAATAAATATAAAAATAGCTAAACCGTGATTTGAAATCACGGTTTATTAATTGTGAAAGATTCAAAAACAAAATAATTTAAAGTTTATCCAATCAACATTTTTTAAGTAAGAGCCCATGCACTTCGAGCAAAAGCATCGAATGCTTTTTCACCTGCGCTTTTTCTAGGATCCGGTGGCTGTCTAGTAAAGAAATATACAAGAAATGCGATTAAACCAAAAATCGCTGGCTCCATTCCTATCAAACCAGCCACCTTTTGGACATCTTTTTCTCTGCTTTGTTCCGAAAATTGACTAATAATCGCCTTAACAGTTTTAATAACTCTATCCTTTTGTTCCATTACAGAAATAAAATCAGCGTTTTGAGATCTACCATTTAAAGAATTGGCATTGACTCCTAAAACCTGTGAAAAGAAAATAGCTACTGCAACAACACACGATATACAATGTTTAAATATTTTCATTATAATAACCTATTACAATATTTAATAAAACCTTACTCTCTAAACAGAACACATTACATCATTATCGATGTTTCATATTTTCCTATGAGAAGAGAATGGATAAATATAATACAAAAATAATTGTCATTTTGTATTATTGTTTTGTCTTTTTCATATTTAATTTATTTTGTCAATTATTCTGTTTTTGTTTTTTTAAAACTGACTGATTAGGTGATAAGATTGTATTTACAATAATACGATTATAATATTGTTTAAATTGTATTTTTCTTCAAAAAGATTGATTTTTTTAATCACAACATTTTTAAATCACAACATAAAAAATATTACTAAATTGTTTTTACACATAATGGATTTTATGTTGTTAGCATACAGTAAGCGATTTTTTTCTTATTGTATGTTGAGAGGAAATAGCTAACCGAGTAAAAATGTAACTCTTTGATTAGAAAAGCTAAAGGAGATAAGATAAGAGATAATATTGATGAAAAGACCAACTTTAATCCATAAAGCCATTAAAAATTTCAACGATTTTACAACAATTCGTTTCTACAGAATCACGGAATAACCTCAGTTTAAGCTCTTTATCTTCCACGATCATGACTTTTTGATATGCTTCACGCTTTCAAAATAAAATAGAGAAATAGATAATGAATACACATTCTCTCTCTAACCAAGGTTAAAAAGATAAAAAATGCAAACCATAAAGAAACAAAATAACACCTAATAAAAGCATTTTTTGCAAATATTTGTAATGCTCAGCATTATGTTTTTCAGTTTGTCAAAATGAACTCCACAATAATCGTAAAATTATATTATTCTATATTTTTAAGTGGATATGTAAAATTCATAAGTATCTAATGAATCTCAATAAATTAACTCAAATACGCATTTTGAAGAGAAAAACTTACGTAACTTTGATATGCATAGATTTTTTTATCTGTAAACAGTCAGTAGTTCATATACCCAATCAGAAATTTATTCTTGTGATCTTATATTGTCTCAAAACGCTTTTTGTTATACATCAATACAAGCGATGCAATAACAAATCAAAATAAAACTTACTTACGTAATTTTAAACAAAACTTTAGAATGGACCACACATGTTGTTAATGCATTGTTAAATGCAAAAAAGTTTTCAATCTTTTCAATCTCGATATCAAAAATCACATTATTTTCATCACTGATAATCATAAATATATGATCTTTATAAGTTATTTTACAACATCAAATTAAAGCATTATTTTGGTTTATTGAAAAAGAAGCTGTCTGGATTTCTCTTTATTTTTTAGCCAAATTTAAAAACATAATTTTATTAATAACATATCTCATAATCTTTATAAAAAGATACTTAAATAAAGAATGCTATAAAAAATAAAATGACTATTATTGATGTTTTTTATAACATCAGTTTTAATACTCTCTTTAGAAGCATAATATAATTTAAATAAATTTATTATCCATAAAACTTAAAATTTATGAAATAAAATATATAGAATTATAAATAATATACCATTAAAAGATATTCTAATAATATTCTTAGACACATTTTTCATTAACATATCTACTTTTATTAACATATCTACAAAATTGTTATGATTTTAGAGATACATTGCAGATATTCTATAAATTACCGTACACAATTATAAAAATGATGCACAACTCTAAAGGCCCCCCTACTAGGGCACCATTTATAGTGCTGCCTACTGCCTTCTCTTAGTGTAGCCCCCTCCGCAGCAGCAGCTACGATTAACAGGAACTATACCATCTATTTTCTATTGCAACTGCACCCGCTATACTTACGATTTCTCCAAGCACAGCACCTCCAACTGTCCCAACAAGCGCCACTATCATTACTCCTGTTTGTCCTGTAGATTTTATTGTATCCCAATAATAACCCGAAGGACGGCATGAATTACCTGAAGCACGTGATGAGCTTGAACTCTCCTTTTTCTTTTATAGAAAAACGCATCATATCGATACAATTAAATTTGATTATTACGCGTTTTAGACAATTGTCAAACCTAATTTTAAATTAAAATAAAATAAAAACACCGTACAAAAAAATAATATTCGCAAATACTATTAAAATATAACACATTAATTTTTCTTTCTCTTAACAAAATCATAAATTAAAATGAGTTTTCATAAGAAAAATTAAGAGCCTTCTCTTGATTTACTCGCACAACAAAAAAATATATTTATTACGTTATTGAAATTAATCTT
The DNA here is from genome assembly GCF_042193405.1 of Bartonella sp. TT110JLCBS. Classification (NCBI taxonomy): domain Bacteria; kingdom Pseudomonadati; phylum Pseudomonadota; class Alphaproteobacteria; order Hyphomicrobiales; family Bartonellaceae; genus Bartonella; species Bartonella sp. TT110JLCBS. The sequence continues at coordinate 30,542 of NZ_JBHILT010000004.1, read as the reverse complement.
TTTGCTATCGTTTTACAGCTACTTGACTTGGTGAATCCTTTTATTTTTCAAGCAATTATTGATGGAATTTTGCCTACTCAGCATGCTGAAAATCTCTATGTGATCGTTATCTTAATAATTACTATCATGTTGTTTCGCACAGCTCTTAGCTTTCTATTGAGCAACTTAAAAGCTTTATTCTATCAATTTTCTTATTGTTTAAGCAAAAACTCATCCACGTAATAATATATTGAATGCACCAACAAAATCCGCACGAATAACCACATTCTACACATATAAAAATTATCCACTTTTGACAATTTTTTAGCACTATAACCGAAAAAGAACACATCTGGCTCGTATTATGAATGATATTAAATTGTATGCCATCTTACCATTGGCTTTTGTCATCAAGCTGCCATCTAAAATCGAACAGTTTAAACCTCTGATTTCTATTTCACGCTCCTTGCCAGTAACCGTGGGAATGCGGCCTATATTATTGTTCAATCTTATCTAACAATAAAAAAAATCCTCATGTGAAAATTCTACATGCCTTATATCGCCAGAATAAATAACGATAATTTATGGTACAATAGAATTATTCACTCAATTTTTTTTATTTTTATAATCATGCTGACTTTTATCTCATCCCCCTAATCCATTAAATTTACGCATTGTTTTCTTATAACTTATGAAAATCATGACCATGGAAAGAAAAGCGCTCAACAGAAGATATCCAATATTCCATTCGCCTTTACCAAGCAACAATGACACAGGCAAGGAAGCAGAAAAAGCCATAGGAAGCATAAACAAAAGCCATTTTACGATGCTTAAAGGATAAATTCCTATTGGTACAAATGAAAGCTCGTAAATCATTTCATGAAAATATTCGACAGGCATCTTACGGCTAATAATAAATGTTATAAAATTAAACATCATGAAAAAACAAATATTGACAATAAAAACACAAAATATTGCAACAATAAAAGAGATCCATCTTAGCTTAAGATCGGATATATTCGGTAATGATACAAATAAATAGGCACTAACATAAAGAACAAAGAGCTTGATCAGATTAAGAGGTTTACACCAACCAAATAACATCAACAACCAGATTGAAACGGGCTTTATCAAGTATGGTTCAATTTTACCATCCGCTACTTTTTCAAAAAACGTTTCAATAGAATTAGTAAAAATATTCAAAAATATTCCAAGTAAAACAAAGACAACAAAGATAAAATGGATTTCATCTCTGCTATAGTTACCGATCTTTCTTGAAAAAGAAGATATTCTATCAATAAATATGAATTGAATAAAATAATAGCATAGAGAAAGAATAAACTCCCCAGCAAAATTCTTACCATAAACAATCTGTCGGCGGATATTCAAACTGATAAAATGAAGGATTATTTTCATCTCAACCACCCGCTCCATTATATGCTTTCATCCCTTTATTCCAAGCAATATGAATTAAGCATAAAAAACACAAAATATAAGTAAAACTTCCGAAAATAAACTGCTGAAACAACGCTAAATTTTGCGTCGCGAAAAACTCGGCAGGAGCGGATATCATGAAACGATAAGGATTAAATTGCATAAGCGGAATAAGCCACACCGGCCAAAAAGATGGTGGTAAAAGAACACCCCCAAGAAGCGCTGAACTGAGAATACTGAAAGAGAGTAATATATTGTACTCAATCACCCAAAAGCTTAATAAGGCAATTCCAAAAGAGAGTAAAAAACAAAGCAATTGTGATAGAATAACAACCAGAAAAAAGAACAGAAAAGCGATGACCAATCCCAGAATATTTTCATAGGATAAAACAAGCTTAACAACAAAAAGAGCCAATAACGGGATGCTATATAATACACTCTCCCCTAAAAAAGTAAAAAGCATTTGTGTCATATAACTAAAGGGCTTTGTAAGATATACTTCTAATTGACCTTCTTTAACATGATGAGAGAAAAACTTAATCACATTATAACCATTATTTAAGCGACCTAGGACTAAAGCAAAAGCATAATAATACATCATATCATAAAAGCTAAAGCCATTGATGGTGTTGCCCGTATCAGAGAAAAGTGCATTCCATAATAGAAGTTGAATAACAAATGGCGAAAGTGTCCCAATGATAATATCGGTAAAAAACATTGCTCTATCACTTAGAACAGTGAGTAATCCATTCTTGGCAAAAAGAAACATACCAAAGCAGTGGTTAGATAAATTCTTTAAATTTAACACGGAGCATCTCTTCAAGCGAGGGAGTGGATACAGAGAACGTACAGTTCAATTCGGTTGTAATTTCGCGTACAAAACGCGCAAAATCCTCACGGGGCAGAGAAACCTCCAGCGAGCATTCTTCAGCGTTAAAGTGCTTATCTTTTAAAGGAGTAGATAATTTCAACGCAATCTCATCAATTTTTTCTACAACAGCTGAAGGTGCAGCCATATGTTCACAAAAAAGTGTCATTCTCACCAAAGAAGGAATGACATTTTTAAGCGCATGAAGATTACCATGAAACTGTTTCTTTCCTTTATGCAAAAGAATAATATCATCGACGTATCCATCAATATCTCCCATATCATGACTTGTGATAATATACCCAGTGCCACGCTCCTTTTTCAGTTTTTTAAGAAGCTCCCTGATTTCATGCTTAGATGTAATATCAAGACCAATACTTGGCTCATCGAGAAACAACAGTTTAGGTCTAAAGGAGAGATTAAATGCCAATTCACTTTTCACTCTCTCACCCAGACTAAGCATCCGCACTGGCTTATCCATAATACGCTCAAGACCCAGCAACTCAGTAATCTCTTTAAGATCACGGGTAAAAGAGGCGCATTTAAGACCATATAATGGTTGAACCATATCCAGACTGTAGCGTAAGGGCAAATCCCACCATAAACAATTCTTGTGACCAAAGACCACACCCAAGGACTTGAACAGATTTTTCTTCGCTTTATAAGGATCAACACCAAGGACTTTAACACATCCCTCATCAGCGTATTGTATACCAGAAAGTATTTTAATCAGTGTCGATTTACCCGCTCCGTTAGGGCCAAGAATTGCTAACGATTGCCCTGAAAAGAGGGTAAAACTCATATCTTTTAACACATGATGATTTGTATAAACCGGCTTGAAGAGAGAAAACACCTTGTTTTTAAAACCAATTCCTCTGTCAATGTTGCGATATACTTTTGAGACGTTATTAACGTCAATCAATAATGATCCCATCAGTCACTCCTCATTTCAACTTATCCCCCCTTTGAATGTTCCCATAATAAATATCTGTTTTTGTTCACTAGAAAAAACAAAAGTGTTCAAGCCCTCCTTAGAGCAATAAAACGCACCTGACGTTTTATCTCCAATTTTTTGTCTAGATATTTTTTCAATGTGATGAGCTCACTTCAATGAAGCATTAAGATACTAAAAACTTATTTCTTCTTTTATGAAAAATAATCTTTTGGATAAACTAAGTAAGTAGAAAAATAATTGCTCATTGAAAGGAAAACTTTGCTAAGAAGGCTTCATTGTGTAAGCAAAGATACAAAGCATAAGTCTATACTATAAGCATATCGAACCACATTGATAATAAAACAAAACTCCTTGACAACAGGAATTTTTTGAGAGGCTATTTTTCCTCAGCATTACTATAAAATGCCTCCATTATTCCCCATGAAAAAACTAAAATTGCTTTCACTATTTTAGTAAATATCTTTCAGATTTTATCTAACTCATCTCCCTCAACAGACACGCCCCCCCAATAATATGACCTCTGTAGATAATTCAAAGGAGCAGCTTCATAAACTCAGATTATTAAACGATACGCCATATCCAAAAATAACAATACAATCAATATGAATAAAGAGCTGTAGAAAGAAAGCCATGATATTCGAAAATTTTATCACTCAAAAACACAATTTTCTCATAGCGATTGACTTATCAAAAACTTTCTTCAAATGATGCCCTATTCATCTTATCAAATTTATAGACAAAATTTGTATCAATCAAAAAGAACAAATGAAGTTTGTTTAGTCGGTTTCAGCATCACTCTCATTAAAAGACAAAAGATTAAAACTTTGAACCATATGAGGTGGTAAAGGTGCAACAATGTCCAATATTCCTCCTGAAGGATGAGGAATACGAATACGACGTGCATGAAGATGAAGACGATTTTGAATTCCTCCTGGTAATGTCCAATTACTATCAGAAAAAAAATACTTTGTATCGCCAATGATAGGATGATCCATATGGGCAGCATGCACACGAAGCTGATGTGTTCTCCCAGTATAGGGTTCCATTTCAAGCCACGAAAGAGTCCGCCCTCGCGTATCTAAAACGCGATAGTAGGAAACCGCATGATGTGAATCTGGCTCCCCATGTTCACAAACACGCATTTTGTCACCTTGTGCAGTCATTTCCTTAACCATCCACGTTGAAATTTTGTCCTGCTTTTTTTTAGGCACGCCCCGAACCAACGCCCAATAAGTCTTTTTTGTTTCTCGCGCTCTAAAAGCAGCTGTTAAGGACTGAGCAGCTCCCCTTGATCGCGCAACAATAAGCACCCCCGACGTCTCACGATCAAGACGATGAACCAAACGTGGCTTTTCACCTTTTTTATTGCGCCATACCTCAAGCATACTATCCATATGACGTGTTAAACCAGAGCCTCCTTGTACAGCCAACCCAGCTGGTTTATTAAAAACAAATACCTTTGGGTCTTCATAAAGCAGCATTTTTTTCAAAACGGTTCCATCATCCTGCCCACGGAGGGTTTTATCCGTTATTGGAAGACTTTCTTTGTCATCAATAGGGAGAGGTGGAATACGAACAGACTGCCCTATACAAAGACGCGTATCGGCTTTAACACGTCCACCATCAACCCGTATCTGACCAGAACGCAACAATTTTTGCAAAATTCCAAACCCAAGTCCTGGATAATGCACTTTAAACCAGCGATCTAAGCGCATTCCATTTTCATCTGCCTCAACTTTTTTTATTTCTACGCCTGCCATAAAAGTTCCCTTGCCTGATGTCTATTTTTGCGCCTTTATAAACACAAAAATTCATATTTTAGTTGGCTTTATCACACCATATTACAGTTAGTATCCAAAATTGCCTTTTCTTAACGTTCAAATTTTATTAGCTAAAAATTAAGCGTTATAAAAATCAACAGCCTTTACGCTTAACAGCGAATGGAGATAATTAACAGTGTCCTTATTCAAAACCTATGCACGTGTTCTCACTTACCTAAACAGAGAAAAAAATGCATCCCTTTTAATCTGTACTGCTAATGTTATGTTAGCGATTATCACCATTGCAGAACCTATTTTATTTGGACGCGTTATTGATTCTATTACAGAAAAATTAGCTATCCTCCCTACTCTTGCCATTTGGGTTGGTTTTGGACTTTCACATATTATCGCTTATGTCCTTGTTGCTCGCGGTGCAGACCGCTTAGCCCATAGACGTCGCTTAACGGTTTTAACGGAATCTTTCGAACGTATCATTGCCATGCCTTTAATTTGGCATCAACAACGTGGGACTTCCAACGCACTCCATACACTTTTGCGCGCTATAGATTCCATGTCAACCATATGGCTTGATTTTATGCGCCAACATCTCTCAACACTTGTCGCCTTATTGGTTCTCATCCCCATAGCCTTTAATATGAATTGGCGTCTTTCAATAGTCTTGGTTGTGCTTGCCATCATTTATGTATTAATTGCACGTTTAGTGATGCGAAAAACAAAAGACGGACAAGCCGCTGTAGAATGCTACCACCACAACCTTTTTAAACATGTCAGTGATTCAATCTCTAATGTTTCCATTGTACAAAGTTATAACCGAATAAAAGAAGAAACTTCTATACTGCATCAACATACAAATGCTCTTCTTAAAGCACAAAATCCTGTTCTCAATTGGTGGGCGCTCGCCAGTGGCTTAAATCGAATGGCTTCAACAATTTCAATCGTTTGTGTTCTTCTCCTTGGAGCTTTTTTTGTTGCAAAAGATCAATTACGGGTAGGTGAAGTCGTTGCTTTTGTTGGATTTGCACAACTCATGATTAGCCGCCTAGACCAAATGAGCAATTTTATTAATTGTGCAATATCCTCACAAGCAAAACTGCAAGAATTTTTTGAAATGGAAGACTCAACCTTTCATATTAACGAACCGCAAAATCTTCCTTCCCTCCAAAATGTTAAAGGCGCCATACAATTTCATCACGTGACCTATCAATTCCCAAATTCTTCTCAAGGTGTTTTTGATATTTCCTTTGAGGTTAAAGCAGGACAAACTGTTGCGATTGTAGGACCAACAGGGGCTGGAAAAACAACATTGATCAATCTGTTGCAGCGCGTATACGACCCTACCCTTGGGCATATCTCCATTGATGGAATAAATATATGCTCAATCAATCGCGAATCTTTACGCAAATCTTTAGCAACAGTATTTCAAGACTCGGGTCTTTTCAACCGTACTATTCATGACAATATCTCAATAGGAAAAGCGAGCGCAACGAATGAAGAACTTTATGAAGCCGCAAAAATAGCAGAAGCTCACGATTTTATTCTAAAAAAAGCTGACTGTTATAATACAATGGTGGGCGAACGAGGATCTCAATTATCCGGTGGAGAAAAACAGCGACTAGCAATTGCACGCGCTGTTTTAAAAAATGCCCCTATTCTCATTCTAGATGAAGCAACAAGCGCTCTTGATGTTGAAACAGAAGCACGTGTCAAAGATGCTCTCGATTGCATAAGCCATAACCGCACTACTTTTATTATAGCACATCGCCTCTCAACAGTACGCAATGCTGATGTGATACTCTTTCTGGATCATGGTCACTTAATGGAAAAAGGAAACTTTCAAGAATTGATCGATAAAGGGGGACGTTTCTCTAATTTTTTAAAGGCAAGTGGTTTAACAATCAAACCACCAGAAAGAGAAGGAGAAAATGTTATCCCCTTACATGAAGCCATAGCATCATAAAATTGATACTCTTTTTCAAGCAAAAAAATCCTCCTCAAGGTAACAAGAGTGCTTATATGATACAAGTAAAAAGATTTCTAAAAATGCCACAATCCATTTTAGGTATTTCAGAAAAATATTAAAACAGTTTAGTATTTTCTCTGCTATTGCAATTTTACTAGATTAGAACAAAAATATTTTCCTCTATCTGTGCATATTGACGAGTATACATTCTCATTTAGGGAAAATGTAAAGGTAAAAATAATTTCCAGTTTTACCGTCTTCTTTTAACTCAGCTTTACAAATTTCAAAACGAACTAAAGAAATATCTTTTAAATAATGAATATTATGTATTGCTTTGCACTTTTGTTTATCACGTTCTTTATAGTCCTCTCATAAAGAACAGAACATCATTGTTTTGCACATTCATACGACTTTTTTAAGAAACATTTTTCAATGCTCTTAAGCCCATTTCACAACGACATTCGTGAGTGGTTTTGATTAATTTAACATACACAGAATTTGAAATAATAAAATCCTACGAATATTCGTAGCTCTTATTCAAAAGATAAAATGATAAATTATCATTATAACTCAATGTATTAAAGCAATTTTATCATAAATAAATTAAATATTAATCTAAATCTTTAGATTTATGTGATATTCCTTTGATTTATATTGATAATTCATTACTTTATAACTTGAAATAAAGATTTATAAAGATAGGAGAATATTCTTTTCAAAACCTTTTAATAATAAACCAAAAACTGTGTACATAACAAGCAAAATGAAAACAATAGCTCTAAGATATAACAACTCTTTTATAAGTCTTTTCAAGGAAAGAGATTTTATTCATTTGAAAACTAATCGAATAATGACAGCTTATAATTTTATAAGGATAATCGTATGCAATAAATCTTGTATTTTTCCTTTCATAAAAAGAGATATTTCTTTAAAAAATCTATAAGAACAACACAATAACTAGTCTTCTTAGTAAAAGAATACACAGCAAAGCATGAAGTGCTGAATAATCTATCTTATCTTAAAAAAGTGACTCCTGAAACGCTTGGAAGCTATAAAGCCAAATGATACAGTGGTGATAAAGACAAACACTGTCTTTATCTTTACAATTGTATTTTCCCCAATTACGCTGTATCTGCATTTCAGAAATACACCAGACAGATATTCATGATACATAGATGCCAACCCAATATAACAATGTGAAAAACACCTATGCAGAATGATTTCATTCTTTAATTTTTCCCAGAAAATCTTTTAGTGCCGCAAATGCCTCATCAGCTTTGTTCCCCTCAGGACCACCAGCCTGCGCCATATCAGGACGGCCACCTCCACCTTTACCACCAAGCATCTCTGAAAGAATACGAACGAGATCTACAGCATTTAACTTATCCGTTAAATCATCCGTAACACCGACAACAGCACTCCCTTTTCCATCCTCCGAGACACTAATAAACGCAACCACTCCAGATCCGATTTGTTTTTTCTCAGAATCGACGAGCGCCTTAAGATCCCGTGGTAAAATATTTTTAACAACGCGTCCGGTAAAAGAAAACCCATTGATGATGATAATATCACCTTGGCTCCTTTCTGTTATTCCACCACTCAACATCATTTTCTTGCGTACATCATTCAATTCTTTTTCAAGTTTACGACGATCATCAAGCAAAATTCGCACCCGTTCTTCCACACCAGCAGAAGAAGTTTTTAAAAGATCAGCAATTTCATGAATACGTTCATCTTGGCGGCTAAGATAAAGACGTGCTTCTTTGCCTGTTAAAGCTTCAATACGCCGCACTCCAGCTGAAACAGAACTTTCAGAAACAATATGAATTAAACCAATATCACCTGTTTGCTCCACATGAGTCCCTCCACAAAGCTCAATTGACCAACGCTTTTTTAATCCTCCCAGTTCAAGGAGCTCCCCCATAGAAACAACGCGAACTTCATCACCATATTTTTCCCCAAACAATGCCATGGCTCCTTCAGAAATTGCATCATCTACAGCCATGAGACGCGTTACGACCTTACTATTTTGCAAAACAATCTCATTGGCTAAATCTTCTATTTTTTTCAACTCTTCTGGTGAAACGGATTTTGGATGAGAAAAATCAAAACGCAACCGATCTGGCGATACAAGAGAGCCCTTTTGAGTAACATGATCCCCCAATATTTGGCGTAAAGCTTCGTGTAACAAATGAGTAGCAGAGTGATTCGCACGAATTTTCTTACGACGAACAATATCAACCGTTAATTCGACACAATCAGACCTCGATGCCTGACCAGATTTCACCTCCCCAATATGGATAAAAACACCATCACCCTTTCTTTGGGTATCATGCACCTCAAAAATAAAATTTTCACCAGAAATAATACCGCTATCACCAATTTGCCCTCCAGATTCACCATAAAAAGGTGTCTGATTAACAACAAGCATAGCTTTCTGACCTGAAGAAATATGATCAACAATTTTACCATCACACACAAGAGCTGTAAGAATTCCTTCAGCTTTTTCTGTTTCATAACCCAAAAATTCTGTAGCCCCCACTTGATCACGAACAGAAAACCAGATCTTTTCTGTTACAGCTTCCCCAGAACCAGACCAATTGGCACGCGCTTCCTCTTTTTGACGTTCCATCGCTTTATCAAAGGTATCAACATCAACAGATATTCCACGACGCCGCAAAACATCTTGCGTCAAATCAAGCGGAAAACCATAGGTATCATAGAGCTTGAAAGCAACTTCACCATTCAAATAGTCCCCTTCTTTAAGATTAGTACTTGCTTCGTTCAACAAACCAAGTCCTCGTTCAAGCGTTTTACGAAACTGTATTTCTTCTAACTTCAAAATTTCTGAAATCAAAGATTCTGCACGCACCAATTCAGGATAAGCTTGTCCCATTTCGCGAATTAAAGCAGGCAAAAGTCGCCACATTAAGGGCTCTTTAGCACCAAAAAGATGGGCATGACGCATAGCACGGCGCATAATACGACGTAAAACATATCCTCTTCCTTCATTAGAAGGAAGCACACCATCAGCAATCAAAAATGCAGATGAGCGAAGATGATCAGCAATAACACGATGGCTGGCAATAAAATCACCCTTTGCCTCAATCCCTGTAATTTCTTCTGACGCAGCAATTAATGCACGAAAAAGATCAATGTCATAATTATCATGAACACCCTGTAAAACAGCAGCAATACGCTCTAATCCCATGCCTGTATCAATAGAAGGATGAGGTAAGTTAACACGTTCTTCCTTGGAAACTTGCTCATACTGCATAAAAACAAGATTCCAAATCTCAATAAAGCGATCCCCATCTTCAGTAGCACTTCCAGGAGGACCGCCCCAGATTTCATCACCATGATCATAAAAGATCTCCGAACAAGGCCCACAAGGTCCTGTTTCTCCCATCGACCAAAAATTATCAGCCGTCGCAATACGAACAATTTTTTCATCTGGAAGACCAGAAATTTTACGCCACAGTTCGGCAGCAACATCATCACTCTGATAAACTGTCACCAATAATTTATCTTTTGGCAGGCGAAATTCCTTTGTTAAAAGATTCCATGATAAAAAAATGGCTTCTTCTTTAAAATAATCACCGAAAGAAAAATTACCCAGCATTTCAAAAAATGTATGATGGCGCGCCGTATAACCAACATTATCAAGATCATTATGCTTTCCACCCGCACGAACACATTTTTGTGCCGTTGTTGCCTGCGTATAAGGGGGCTGTTCAAGCCCAGTAAAAACATTTTTAAACTGCACCATCCCTGCATTTGTAAACATAAGTGTAGGATCATTACGTGGAACGAGAGGGCTAGAAGAAAGAACTTTATGCCCATTACGATGAAAATAATCCAAAAATGTTGACCGAATATTATTAACACTATTCATGTTGACACCTGCTCAATACAGCACAAAACCATAAAAGAAAAATCCCCCCTCATTAAATCCTCTTCGCCACGCATGGAGTCAATTTAATCAAAAATGGAATATTTGTTTTAAAAAATTGAGAATAAAATGACTGCGTATTTAAAAACTCAAACAAAAAACAGAAAAATCTTAAAGGAAAAAAAATATAGACGAAAAAAACGCCCCATCAAATAGCTTCATCACTTTCTGTATTTTCTGACCCTGCATTTTCTAGCAGTTCAATGGCAATCAAACCAGCATTTTGGCGCAAAGCCGCTTCAATTTCTGCTGCGACTTCCGCATGTTCACGTAAAAACTGCTTTGCATTTTCACGTCCCTGTCCTAAACGCTGAGAATTATAAGAAAACCATGCACCAGATTTTTCCACAATGCCAACCTTGACACCCAAATCAATCAATTCACCTACTTTGGAAATACCTTCACCATAAATAATATCAAACTCAACCTGTTTGAATGGAGGTGCCAATTTATTTTTCACCACTTTAACGCGCGTCTGATTACCAACGATTGAATCCCTATCTTTAATGGATCCAATGCGACGAATATCTAAACGAACAGAAGCATAAAACTTTAAAGCGTTTCCACCCGTTGTCGTTTCAGGAGAACCAAACATCACACCAATTTTCATGCGAATTTGATTAATAAAAACAACCATACAGTTAGAGCGAAAAATTGCTGCGGTTAATTTTCGTAACGCTTTACTCATTAACCGAGCTTGCAATCCGGGCAAAGCATCACCCATTTCACCGTCAATTTCTGCTCGCGGTGTTAAAGCTGCGACAGAATCCACAACAAGCACATCAACTGCACCAGAACGAACCAACGTTTCTGTAATTTCCAATGCCTGTTCACCGGTATCTGGCTGAGAAATGAACAAGTTTTCTAAATCAACACCAAGCTTACGCGCATAAATAGGATCAAGCGCATGCTCTGCATCAATAAAAGCACAAATCCCACCACCTTTCTGTGCCTCAGCAATAGCATGGAGAGCCAATGTTGTTTTCCCAGAACTTTCTGGTCCATAAATCTCAACAATACGCCCCTTCGGTAATCCACCAATCCCTAAAGCAATATCCAAGGATAACGACCCTGTTGGAACTGTTTCGATTTCAACAACCTGCTCTTTTTGCCCAAGACGCATAATCGAGCCTTTACCAAAAGAACGTTCAATTTGTGAGAGAGCAGCATCGAGAGCTTTTGTTTTATCCACGATTATATCCTTGACCGATTCATAATAACCTAAAACTTTAGTGTACACTGTACTTTTAATTTAACTAAAGGCTTGAGTTTAGATTTTCACAGACTATTTCCATTCTTATCTTCACATTATGTCCATAAACATTCATGACCATCACAATAAAGAATTGGCATTGCTTATCTTATGACACAAAATAAATTCCAATAAAACAATACTTCCATAGGAGAGCAAGTTAACATATTTATATCTCTCTAGAAAAGGAACAATTTAATTTTAAACACAATGTTCTACAGCCCTTCTGCTTATCCCTTTGATTAAATACTTGAGAGACTAAGAATTCTCCTGCTATTGATCACACAAAAACGCATCATCAATCAACCTCATGCCCTATTGCATCGAAGAACAAAACGCTATTGTGTTGCATATTCATGCACTTGATTTAAGAAACATCTCTCAACACTTCCAAGCTCATTTTGTGACAATACCTATGAATGTGGTATACTGTAAAACCCTTTGGGCGCCACCATCTTTACACTATAGAAGGAGAAAGCTGGAACCATCACACTATTTATCATCCCCCAATATTGCGACAGCTCTCGGCACTTGAGACAATTCATAAGAGGGATTTTTTAGTCCTTTCTTGTACAGTTTTTATTACACGCTAATCCTGCTTGTAACCTGCAAGCGAATGATTTGATTGATTCAACAAATAACAGGCTTGGAATGAGAGAAATTTACGGTATTTGAGACTTTCATTCAACTTACGAAACAGTAAATTATCATTATAAATCAATATATTATTTAATAAAAACCAAAAAAATAAAGCAGCTTAAAAGTTGAATGATATATTTAAATTTGAAAAAATATGTACTTTCGAAGATATCAAAAAAAACCTCTACAAGCAATGCAATAAATGTTTAAAATATAAGCTAAATTTCTCATACAATAATATAAGAGATAAAAAATAAATCTAAGATTAATAAAAAACGTATTTCAACTCAAATTTTATTTTTGATCTTTACGTTTTTTGCGCAACTGTTGCCACCACTCAAGACGTTTCACAATTTCACGCTCAAAACCACGCTCAACTGGTTTATAATAACTCTGACGTCCAAGTTTTTCGGGAAAATATTCTTGTCCTGAAAAAGCGTCTGGTTCATCATGGTCATAACAATAACCACTTCCATACCCTTCTTCCTTCATAAATTTCGTAGGTGCGTTAAGGATATGCTTAGGTGGCGGCAAAGAACCACTTTTGCGTGCACAACGCAATGCAGCTTTATACGCGAGATATGTTGCATTTGACTTTGGCGCAGTTGCAACATAAAGACAAGCTTGTGCCAACGCCAATTCTCCCTCAGGAGACCCTAAATAATCATAGGCATCCTTTGCCGCATTACAGATGACAAGAGCTTGAGGATCTGCCAAACCAACATCTTCAACAGCCATACGAACCAATCTTCGCCCAATATAGAGAGGATCTTCACCAGCATCCAACATACGTGCCAAATAATAAAGCGCCGCATCAGGATCAGATCCACGAACAGATTTATGCAAAGCTGAAATGAGATTATAATGCCCTTCTCGTCCTTTATCATAAATGGGTGCACGACGCTGAATAACCTTTTGCAAAGCAACAACATCAAGAATCTCTCCTAATGGCGCAATAGACCAAACTTCCTCTGCCAATGTCAACGCTACCCGTGCATCACCATCAGACATCTCTATCAAAACGTCTCTGGCATCATTATCCAAGGGAAGAAATTTTCCCTCCACTTCTTCAACACGCCTCAAAAGCATATCCAAACTTTCATGATCATGAGAAAGAAATGTTAAAACACGTGCACGCGAAAGAAGGGCAGCATTAAGTTCAAAAGAAGGATTTTCGGTTGTTGCACCTATAAGGACCACAGTACCATCTTCCATAACAGGAAGAAAACTATCCTGCTGTGCACGATTAAACCGATGAATTTCATCAACAAAAAGAAGTGTTTTATCCCCAGACATAAAACGTCTTTGCGCAACTTCAAAAATCTTTTTAAGTTCAGAAACTCCTGTAAAAATAGCAGAAACTTGTTCAAACGCGAAATTTGTTTCAAGGGCCAACAAACGTGCAACGGTTGTTTTTCCCGTCCCTGGAGGTCCCCAAAAAATCATCGATCCAATTGAGCCAGCTGCCACCATACGTGAAAGCAAACCATCCTCTCCAATCAAATGCTTTTGTCCTACAACATCATTGAGAGAACAAGGGCGCATTCTTTCTGCAAGTGGCTGACTTTTATTAACTTGAAGATCAAACGACGAAGTAAAAAAATCTTTCTTCAAAAAAAACCTCAACGAATAAATTGGCGAATATACATCCCATCACGTTCATATTCCAATTGCCAAGTACGCGAACGCGCTTGCATAAGAATCTTTTTCAACTGATGAACTGTTTGAATTTTATGGCCATTTACAACACGTAGGATATCTCCTGACTGAAAAATTCCAGCAGCATTGCTCATTTCATCAAGATTGGTAATCACAACCCCTTTTGCCGATATAGGAAGATGAAAACGTTGACTATTTTGCGGTGTTAAATCTAACACTTCAGCACCAGCAAGAGGACTGTCACCCGTAATTTTTTCAGATTTTAAAAATGCAGTTTCTGATATCGATGAAACTGTTATTTGTGTTTTTAAAGTTTTTCCACTCCGTAAATATTCCAAAGCAAGACTATGATCAACGTCAGCTGTCATCAAACGATACCCAAGACTATCTGGACTGTCAACGCGTACCCCCTGCACACTTAAAATAACATCACCTACTTTCAATCCAGCTTTTTCAGCAGGACTATCTTTGATAACCTCAATAATCAAAGCACCATAGGGACGTTCTAAACCTAAACCACCAGCAATATCAGCTGTAACATTTTGAAAAGAAGCCCCAATATAAGGCGGTACAAAATATTTTCCACCGCGTTTAACAGTATCAAGCATCACTTTTACAAGATTAACCGGAATAGCAAAACCAATCCCTACAGAACCACCGGAACGCGAATAAATAGCCGTATTAATCCCGATTAACTCACCTTTCATATCAATCAAAGCGCCACCCGAATTCCCTGGATTAATGGCAGCATCCGTTTGAATAAAAAAGTCAAAATCAGAAATCCCAACACGTGTACGCGCTTGCGCTGAAACAATACCACTTGTAACTGTTTGACCAACACCAAAAGGATTACCAATAGCAAGAACAAGATCACCAACTTCAACAGTATCAGAGTTTCCCAAAGGCAAAACGGGAAATTGAGCATCTTTTTCCTTAACTTCAAGAATTGCAATATCAGTCGCTTCATCTTTGAGCACGACCTTACTCTCAAACTCTCGCCCATCAGAAAAAGCCACTTTAATTTCGCTTGCATCTTTAATGACGTGGTAATTTGTAACAATCAAACCACGTGCATCAACAATCACCCCTGATCCTAATGACGATTGCTTACGGACAGGAAAATTATTTTGAAAACGACCAAAAAATTGCTCAAAAAATGGATCACCTTCAAAAGGTGATCGTGCTCTAATTTGTCGAGCTGCATAAATATTTACAACAGATGGAACTGTCTTTTTAACTAAAGGAGCAAATGAAAGAGTGATTTCTGTTTGTGTTTGAGGAACATGAGCATATACATGATCAAATGATATCTGCATCATAATTGCAAAAAAAATCCGCACCCAAAAAGAATACCTCATAATCCACTCCTTATAAAATCAGCACATTCTGTTGAAGATTAATAGAATAAAAAACGCATCCCCGCAAACTAAGGACTTCTATTAATATTTCATAATAGAGAATAAAAACAACCTATTTGAACAATAAATATTATAAAAATAAGATAATTCAATATTCTATAATTTTCTCTCTCCACCTATTTCTCAACTAAAACAAACTTAAAAATGCTCACAAAAAAACCGCCCAAGACAAGGCGGCCTTTAAAAATCCAACAGATAAAAAAACTTTATGAAGATGTCCCCTTTTCATTCTCAGAAGTTTCTATACGAGCACGATCCCCAGCACCCTTCGCTTCAACATCACGATCAACAAATTCTATAACAGCCATTGGTGCATTATCTCCGGTACGAAACCCCGCTTTCATAATACGCAAATACCCACCGTTGCGTGACGCATAACGTGGCGCAAGCGTATCAAATAATTTTGCAACCTTTCCTGCATCACGAAGTGCTGCAATCGCTTGCCGACGCGCATGCAAACCACCACGCTTACCAAGAGTAACGAGTTTTTCAACAATAGGACGAATTTCTTTAGCCTTTGGAAGCGTTGTCACAATCTGCTCATGCTCGATCAACGAAGTTGCCATATTTGCAAACATCGCTTTACGGTGACTGGCAGTACGATTTAACTTACGTCCTGACTTACTATGGCGCATAAGCCCTCTCCTTAAATTCTAATTCTAATATTGATCTTCATAACGTTTTGCAAGATCATCAATGTTTTCAGGCGGCCACGCCGGAATTTCCATCCCAAGATGTAAACCCATACACGCCAAAACTTCTTTAATCTCATTCAACGATTTGCGACCAAAGTTCGGTGTCCGAAGCATTTCAGCTTCTGTTTTTTGAATCAGATCACCAATATAGACAATATTATCATTCTTAAGACAATTTGCCGAACGAACTGAAAGTTCTAATTCATCCACTTTTTTGAGAAGTGCAGGATTAAAAGAAAGCTCAGAGTCAGCCTCTTCAACAGGCTCCTTCTGTGGCTCTTCAAAGTTAATAAATAACGATAATTGATCTTGAAGAATGCGCGCTGCAAAAGCAACAGCATCCTCACCATTAACAGCACCGTTTGTTTCAATCGTGAGCGTTAATTTATCATAATCGAGAACTTGACCTTCGCGTGTATTTTCTACTTTATAAGATACCTTACGGATTGGTGAATAAAGACTATCAATTGGAATAAGCCCTATACGTGCATCATCAACACAATTACGATCAGATGGAACATACCCCTTTCCTGTGTTGACAATAAATTCCATGCGAATTTCAGCTTCTTCATCAAGAGTACAAATAACATGATCTGGATTTAGAATTTCCATATCCCCAACTGTACTGATATCTCCCGCTTTCACGACACCAGGCCCCTCTTTATAAACGACGACACGTTTAGGCCCTTCTTCTTCCATACGAAGCGCAATTTCTTTTATATTCAGAATAATATCCGTAACATCCTCACGCACACCTGGAATCGATGAAAATTCATGTAAGACACCGTCAATCTGCACAGCAGTAATAGCAGCACCACGAAGCGAAGATAACAACACGCGACGAAGCGCATTTCCTAACGTTAAACCAAAACCACGCTCAAGAGGTTCAGCAATCACACTTATAATATTTGGATTATCATGCGCACATGATTCAACCTTATTGGGTTTAATAAGTTCCTGCCAGTTTTTCTGGATCATATTTTTATTCCCGTTCTTTAGTTCCGTTACCATTCAATCGTAACGACCAATGTGAACATCAGAGAAATCTCCGACAACAAAAAACAACACCCAATTAAACACGCCGCCTTTTCCGCGGACGACATCCATTATGAGGAATTGGTGTTACATCGCGAATAGAAGTAATGACAAAACCAACAGATTGCAATGCACGTAGAGCAGATTCACGCCCTGATCCAGGTCCACAAACTTCAACTTCCAAAGAACGCATACCATGCTCTTGCGCTTTTCTTGCACAATCCTCCGCAGCAACTTGAGCGGCAAAAGGTGTCGATTTACGTGCACCTTTAAACCCCTGAGCCCCCGCAGATGACCAAGCAATTGCATTACCCTGAGCATCAGTAATCGTAATCATTGTGTTATTAAATGTTGAATTAATATGCACAACACCCGATGAAATATTTTTACGTTCGCGACGACGAACACGTGTGGCTTCCTTGGCCATAATTTCCCTTTCAACGATCTCATCACTGCCGTAACATCAGCAGCTCCACCTTTTTTCCTTGTCAAACAAATCAAACAAGAAAAAGAATATATAAAAACCTTCCACAAAGGCCCTTATTTCTTCTTACCAGCAATTGCCTTAGCCGGACCTTTACGCGTACGAGCATTCGTATGCGTACGCTGCCCTCGAACAGGCAAAGACCGACGATGACGCAATCCCCGATAACAACCAAGGTCCATCAAACGCTTAACATTCATAGCAACGTCACGACGAAGATCACCTTCAACTTGATAACCTTGATCTATCGCCTCACGAATCTGCAGCACCTCAGCATCTGAAAGCTCATGCACACGACGCCCCAAAGGAATACCAACTCTTTCAATAATTTCTTGAGCAAATTTTGGTCCAATCCCGTGGATATATTGAAGCGCAATAATTACACGCTTATTTGTCGGGATATTGACGCCAGCAATACGAGCCACGCCTACTCTCCTTAGTTATTTTGACAAATTGTTATAAAATACCTGATATACCTTACAGAAAAAAAATAGACTCAGAAAAAATTCTTCCGAATCCTCTTATTTCACTAAAATAAATTAAATTTACTTCTGATAGATTTCATCTCAAAAGTCAACTCTTTTCATTTATTTCTAAAAAAAATCTCATGAAAGAAAACCTCTAATCATACGTGTCACTTCAGCAATACCAATCATTCCATCAATAACCTTCAACATTCCCCTCTCTGAATAAAATTTTGATAAGGGAGCTGTTTTTTCACGATATTCTACTAATCTTTTTGCAAAAGCAACAGGATTGTCATCTAAACGAGCCTGTTCACCAGCCGCTATTGTTTCCTCAACACGCTTCTTCATACGTTCAATCAACATGTCTTCATCAACACACAACTCAATAACAGCATCAAGCCGCATATTTTTTGAATCTAGTATCTGTTGCAACGCTTCCGCCTGCCCCACAGTTCGCGGATACCCATCCAAAACAAAACCATTGACACAATCAGCTTCATCAATCCGATCTGATACGATTTGGTTAACAATACTATCAGGAACCAAAGCACCAGAACTTATAATAGCTTTAGCTTTTTTACCAATCTCCGTTTCTTTGGCAATCACCTCACGCAACATATCTCCTGTTGATAAATGAGGAATGTTATATTCCTCAGTCAACATTTTTGCTTGCGTACCTTTTCCCGCTCCAGGAGGACCTAAAAGAATAACTCTCATCGATTCCTTCTACCTCCACGAAGTTTTGATTTTTTTATCAACCCTTCATATTGGTGAGCAACAAGATGCCCCTGAATTTGAGAAACCGTATCAAGTGTAACAGTAACAACAATCAACAAGGATGTTCCCCCAAGATAAAAAGGAACCTGTAATGCAGATATCATAAATTCAGGTAACAAACAAACCAAGATAATATAAACAGCGCCCACAACAGTAATACGCGTCAAAACATAATCAATATATTCGGCTGTACGCTCACCTGGACGAATCCCTGGAATAAAGCCAGAATGCTTTTTCAACTGATCTGCAGTATCACTTGGATTAAACACAATAGCTGTATAAAAAAAGCAAAAAAACGCCATTAAAGATGCATAAATAATCATATAAAGTGGCTGTCCATGACCAAGAGAATAAGAAATTGCCTGAACCCATTGTGGCATTTTATCAGAAAAATTATTAATAGTGGCAGGTAATAATAATAAAGATGAAGCAAAAATAGGTGGAATAACACCAGCAGTATTCAACTTTAAAGGAAGATGCGACATATCTCCTTGAAACATTTGATTACCGACCTGACGTTTCGGATACTGGATAAGAATTCGCCGTTGGGCGCGCTCTATAAAAACAATAAGCCCAATAACCAAAACCGCAATAAGAACGATTGCTATTAAAAGAAAAGTTGATAAATCAGCCTGGCTATGAGCTGTCAAAAGCTGAGCAAAAGTAGAAGGAAAGTTAGCTACAATCCCTGTAAAAATGATAAGAGAAACTCCATTACCAACACCGCGTGACGTAATTTGCTCGCCAAGCCACATGAGAAACATTGTCCCACCAACAAGTGTAATAACAGAAGAGACACGAAACATAAGACCTGGTTCTAAAACAATTTGAAGCCCTGTCCCTATACCACTTTCAAGCGCAACCGCGATACCAAAAGCTTGTAGAATTGCCAATACGACTGTTACATAACGCGTATATTGATTAATAATCTTACGACCTAAATCCCCTTCTTTTTTAAGAGTTTCCAAAGAAGGAATAATAGATGTTAATAATTGTACAATAATAGACGCTGAAATATAAGGCATTATGCCCAGAGCAAAAATTGCCATACGCCCAACAGCACCCCCAGCAAACATATTAAAGAGTCCTAATACACCCGATGCATGATGCTCAAATGTTTGCCGTAAAGCATCAATATTAATACCTGGAAGAGAGATATAAGTGCCAAAACGATATACAAGAAGTGCCGCCAGAGTAAACCAGATGCGTTTTTTTAATTCAGTTGCACGCGAAAAGGTACCGAAGTTTATATTGGAAGCAAATTGCTCTGCTGCTGATGCCATAAAACGTCTCCACTTCACACTCCAGTTCTTTAAATCACAGAAGTATAATCCTAAAATTCATATATGCATACACAAATAAATGCAGAAATTAAACAATTCTCCACAAAAGATTCCACAAAGCAGATGTAATTCTTCTTTAGGTCTCGATTCATATTAAAAAATTATCGAGCAATATCAGGAAGAATAACTTGACCACCCACTTTTTCAATCTTAACACGAGCAGCTTGTGAAGCACCAGAAACATGAAAGATAATCTTAGCCGTCAAATCACCATCAGAAAGAAGACGAACCCCATCTTTTTCACGACGAATAATACCAGCCTCTTTCAAAGCAATCATATCAACAGGCTTTTCAATATTCAACTTACCTGCATCAACTGCCAACTGAATACGTCCTAGTGAAACTTCATTGTAGATTTTGGCAAAGAAATTTCTAAACCCACGTTTTGGCAAACGACGATAGATAGGCATCTGCCCACCCTCAAAACCATTAAGGGAAACACCAGAACGTGATTTTTGCCCTTTTACACCACGACCACCAGTCTTACCCGTACCGGAACCAATACCACGCCCAACACGCTTACGATTTTTTATTGCGCCTTCGCAGTCACGCAGTTCATTGAGTTTCATATCTAATACTCCCGCAACCCTTAACCTTCATCTATAACGCGAACAAGATGCCGAACCCGAGCAATCATACCCCGCACACAAAGTGTATCATCTAAAACGCGCCGACGACGCATTTTATTTAGTCCAAGCCCCTTTAAGGTTGCACGCTGAATCTGTGAGTTTCGAATAGGGCTTCCAATTTGCTCCACCGTCACAGTTTTACCACTCTGAGATTTTTTCTGAACCATTTTCTAATTCCTTTTCTGATAATCTCAGAAACTACCCTTCTAGGTCGACTAAATGGCGACGACGCGCCTGCAAAGTCGAATATTTTATACCACGTTGAGCAGCAATATCTCTAGGATGCATTTGATGTTTCAATGCATCAAATGTTGCACGAACCATGTTATAAGGATTCGACGATCCTAGCGATTTTGCAACGACATCCTGCATACCAAGAGCTTCAAAAATAGCACGCATCGGTCCCCCAGCAATAATACCAGTACCAGCAGAAGCCGAACGTAGCAAAACACGCCCAGCTCCGTGACGACCCTCAAGATCATGATGCAATGTACGCCCAGACCGAAGCGGAACATAAATCATCCCACGTTTTGCAGATTCCGTTGCTTTACGAACGGCTTCTGGAACTTCGCGGGCTTTACCATGTCCAAAACCCACACGCCCTTTTTGATCTCCAACGACAACAAGAGCAGCAAAACCAAAACGCCGACCACCCTTTACAACTTTAGCAACACGATTGATATGCACGAGCCTATCGACAAATTCACTATCGCGTTCTTCTCTATCACCACGTTCTTTTTGTGCCATTCCTCATTCCTTTTTCTTTTCCGGAAGCACGATAACAAAGTCCCTCATCAAACTGAAAGAACTCAAACGAAATACTCTAAACACTCCTTACTCATTCATAAATAAGAAATTTTAGAAATTCAAACCACCTTCACGAGCAGCTTCAGCTAAAGCTTTGACGCGACCATGGTACACATACGCTCCACGATCAAAAACCACCTCATTAACACCCGCTTTCTTCGCACGCTCAGCAATTAACTTACCAACAGCAAAAGCAGCTTTTTTATCCGCACCACTCTTTAACGACTTTTTTAAATCACTTTCAAGAGTAGAGGCTGAAACAAGTGTACATCCCCGCGAATCATCAATAACTTGAGCATAAATGTTCTGATTTGAACGATAAACACTAAGCCGAGGACGATCATGAGAAACCATTTTAATTCTACGACGAACACGCCTTGCACGACGTTGGATAATGTCCTTAGATGAAACCATAATACAAAATCCTTATTTCTTTTTACCTTCTTTACGGAAGATACGCTCATCTGCATGCTTAACACCTTTACCTTTATAAGGCTCAGGCCTACGATACTCACGAATTTCCGCTGCAACTTGTCCAACTTGCTGTTTATCAATTCCAGAAACAACAATTTCCGTTGGCTTAGGAACAGTCACAGTAACACCCGAAGGAACTTTATAAACCACATCATGCGAAAAGCCTAGAGATAGTTGAACATCCTTACCCTGCAAAGCAGCACGATAACCAACCCCATTAATCTCCAACCTCTTTTCAAAGCCATCTTTCACACCACAAAAAATGTTCTCAATCATTGAGCGCGACATACCCCATTTAGAACGCGCATCTTTTGACTGATCCCGCGGCATAACTGATATGATATTTTCCTCAAGTTTGACTAAGACTTCATCATTGACGACGTAACTCAGCTCACCTTTTGGACCTTTTGCCTTAACCAGCTGACCTTCAACAGTAGCAGTAACTCCAGAAGGAATTGAAATGGGTTTCTTTCCAATACGAGACATTGTTCTAACCTACTTTTTCTTCCGTTTTCTTGACATAACTTAGAAAACACGACAAAGGAGTTCTCCACCAACATTCTGTTCACGCGCCTCATGATCTGCCATAACGCCTTTAGGAGTCGATAAAATCGAAATACCAAGGCCATTTGCCACCTGAGGAAGTGACTTAGCAGAAACATACACACGACGCCCTGGCTTTGATACACGTGAAATCTCACGAATAGCAGCCAGCCCTTCAAAATACTTCAATTCGATTTCAATCTCCGCTTTTCCATCACCTAAATCAATTTGATTATATCCGCGAATATAACCTTCCGACTGAAGAACATCAAGAACGTGCGCACGAAGCTTCGAAGCTGGAGTAACTACTTTACCTTTTTTACGACCAAGTGCATTACGAATACGTGTTAACATATCACCAAGAGGATCTGACATAGACATTAAATAATCTCCTCTTACCAACTAGACTTTACAATACCAGGAATATGGCCAATAGAGCCAAGCTCACGCAACGCAATTCGCGACATTTTTAATTTGCGATAATAAGCTCGCGGACGACCTGAAACCTCACAGCGATTACGAATACGAACTTTCGAAGAATTACGCGGCAACTCTGCCAACTGAACAGAAGCTTTAAAACGTTCTTCAAGAGAAACCTTCTGATCCATAACTATTGCTTTCAAACGTGCACGACGGGCAGCATAACGTTTTACCATCACCTCACGACGCTTATTTTTTTCAACGGCACTTACTTTGGCCATAATTTCACCTCACTACGTTTGCCGTTACGAACGAAAAGGAAAATTAAAAGCACGCAATAACTCACGAGCTTCATCATCCGTTTTTGCTGTCGTACAAACAATAATATCCATGCCCCAAATTTGATCAACTTTATCATAGTTGATTTCTGGAAACACAATGTGTTCTTTAATACCCATAGCAAAATTGCCACGACCATCAAAACTCTTTGGATTTAAACCACGAAAGTCACGAACCCGCGGAAGAGCAATCGTAACAAGACGATCTAAAAACTCAAACATACGATCTTTACGCAATGTAACTTTAGCTCCAAGAGGCATTCCTTCACGAACCTTAAAGGTTGCAATAGAATTACGTGCACGCGTAACAACAGCCTTCTGACCCGTTATTAGCCCTAAATCCTCAGCAGCAAGGGAAGGCTTCTTCGAATCAGCAGTTGCTTCACCTATCCCCATATTTATTACAACTTTATCAATCCGCGGAATTTGCATCGCATTTCTGTAATTAAACTTCTCTTGAAGCACTTTACGAATTACTTCAAAATAATGCGCTTTCATACGCGGTATTTGTCTTTCCTCAGCCATTAATCAACTCTCCCGAACGCTTGGCAAAACGCACCTTATTACCATCTGCATTCATACGAAAGCCTACACGTGTAGGCTTACCATCTTTAGGATCAGCAATCGCCAAATTAGACAGATGAATCGGAGCTTCTTTAGAAATAATTCCAGCTTCTTGCTTCTGCGTTTGACGTTGATGACGTTTAATCATATTAACCCCACGAACAAAAGCCTTGTTCTCTTTTGGACTAACCTTAATTACTTCACCACTACATCCTTTATCCTTACCGGACAAAACGACAACTTTATCACCTTTTCGAATCTTCTGCATAACATTCACTCCTTACAGAACTTCAGGAGCAAGCGAGATGATCTTCATATGATTCCTACCACGCAATTCGCGAGGAACAGGTCCAAAGATACGAGTGCCGATCGGCTCTTTTTTATTATCCACTAAAACCGCAGCATTACCATCAAAACGAATGACACTACCATCTGCGCGACGAATATCCTTAGCAGTACGAACCACAACAGCTTTCATAACATCACCTTTTTTAACACGGCCACGAGGAATTGCATCCTTAACCGAAACAACAATAATGTCACCGACCGAAGCATATTTTCGCTTTGAACCGCCTAACACTTTGATGCACATGACACGACGCGCTCCAGAATTATCAGCAACATCGAGGTTTGTTTGCATCTGAATCATGACTGGCCACCTTCTCTTAACACATATATCCGACTGTACCTTTTACACACTCGGATTTGCCTGCCAAATAACGATAAAGTCATCGCTTTCAAATTTATCAATGATAAAAACACTGTTAAATTCTAAAACAATAAACTCAACTCATTACGCTACATTGTCTTTTACAACAATCCAACATTTATCTTTCGAAATTGGTCTAGATTCTTGAATAGAAACTTGATCCCCAATCTTGAATTGGTTGTTTTCGTCATGCGCTTTGTAATTTTTAGACTGCCGAACAGTCTTCTTAAGAAGCGGATGAGAATAACGGCGCTCAACTTTGACAACAACAGTCTTATCACTTTTGTCGCTAATAACAACACCCTGCAAAACGCGTTTAGGCATCTCTTATTTCCTTAAACCTTAGTTTCACTTATCTTTTGACGCAGAAAAGTTTTAATACGCGCAATATCACGACGAACTTGTCTAACGCGCGCAGTCTTTTCTAATTGACCTGTTGCTTTTTGAAAACGCAAATTAAATTGCTCTTTCTTTAACTTAGCCAATTCATCTTTCATTTGATCGAGCGTTTGCGCCCGTAATTCTGTGGCTCTCATCGCTTAACCTCAATTATTCAGCAATACGCTGGATGAAACGCGTTTTTATAGGCAACTTTGCAGCACCCAATCTTAGTGCTTCACGTGCAACATCCTCCGGAACACCATCAAGCTCAAACATGATACGCCCAGGAGCAACACGCGCAGCCCAATAATCAACACTTCCCTTACCTTTACCCATGCGAACTTCAGTCGGTTTAGATGTAACCGGAAGATCTGGAAAAATGCGAATCCACACACGACCAGAACGCTTCATATAACGTGTAATCGCACGACGCGCCGCTTCAATTTGACGAGCCGTAACCCGCTCCGGCTCAACAGCCTTCAAACCGTAGGCACCGAAATTCAAATCCGTACCACCCTTCGAAAAACCGTGAATACGGCCTTTGAACTGTTTACGGAACTTTGTGCGCTTTGGCTGCAACATTGTTCTCTACTCCAAATTTTAGTTCAATCTCAAAAACTAAGCATTTTCGCGGCGACGATTCGATGAAGAACCAGATTGATCAGCTTCCGTAGCACGGCGTTCTGAAGCCATCGGATCATGCTCAAGAATCTCACCCTTAAAGACCCAAACTTTAATACCACAAATACCATAAGCGGTCTTAGCTTCTGCTGTACCGTAATCAACATCAGAACGCAAGGTATGAAGTGGAACACGACCTTCACGATACCATTCCATACGAGCAATTTCAGCACCACCAAGACGGCCAGAACAATTGATACGAATACCTTCCGCACCAAGACGCATAGCAGACTGAACAGCACGCTTCATTGCACGACGAAAAGCAACACGACGCTCTAACTGTTGAGCAATTGATTGCGCAATAATTGTCGCATCAATCTCCGGTTTACGAATCTCCACAATATTCAATGAAGTTTCAGCATCCGTCATTTCTGAGAGTTTACGACGAAGCTTTTCGATATCAGCACCTTTTTTACCAATAATCAAACCAGGACGTGCAGAATGAATCGTAATACGACACTTTTTATGAGGACGCTCAATAACGACCTTAGAAATAGCCGCCTGTTTAAGCTCCTCAAGCACATATGAACGAATTTTCAAGTCTTCATGAAGAAGGCGCCCATATTCACCACTATCAGCATACCAACGAGAATCCCAAGTCCGATTAACACCAAGACGAAGTCCTATTGGATTGATCTTCTGACCCATTACGCGGCCTCCACTTTTTCGGTAACTTCACGAACAATAACAGTAAGATGCGAAAACGGACGTTCAATTCTACTCGCACGCCCTCGACCACGAACATGAAAGCGCTTCATCACTATCGACTTACCAACATAAGCTTCCGCCACAACAAGCGAATCAATATCAAGATCGTGGTTATTTTCTGCATTTGCAATTGCTGATTCAAGCGTTTTTTTCACAGTACCAGCAATACGCTTGCGTGAAAACATCAAATCAGCCAGCGCGACATTAACTCTTTTACCACGAATCATTGCAGCAACTAAATTAAGCTTCTGCGGACTAACACGAATTGTCCGTGTGACAGCTCTTGCTTCATTATCTTTAAGCTGGCGCGAAACTTTAGCTTTTCCCATTCCTACTTCCTCTTCGCTTTTTTATCGGCACCATGACCATAATAAGTCCGGGTAGGAGCGAACTCACCAAACTTATGCCCAACCATCTCTTCAGAAACAGAAACAGGAATATGCTTATTACCGTTGTAAACACCAAAAGTTAAACCAACAAATTGCGGCAAAATAGTAGAGCGACGACTCCATATTTTTATAACTTCATTGCGCCCACTTGCACGTACCTTCTCTGCTTTACCAAGAAGATAGCCGTCAACAAACGGACCTTTCCAAACTGAACGAACCACTTCAGACTACCTTTCTCATTTCTTGCGTTGATGACGCGTACGCATAATAAACTTATCAGTGGCTTTATTGGAGCGCGTACGCTTACCTTTCGTAGGCTTACCCCAAGGAGACACTGGATGACGCCCCCCCGATGTACGACCTTCACCACCACCATGTGGATGATCAACAGGGTTCATAGCAACACCACGAACATGTGGTCGTTTACCACGCCAACGCGACCGACCTGCCTTACCATCATTAATATTCCCATGATCAGGATTTGAAACAGCGCCAACAGTTGCAAAACAGCTACTCGGAACCAAACGCTGTTCACCAGAATTTAAACGAAGAATAGCCATACCGTGATCTCGTCCAACCAACTGCGCATAAGCACCTGCTGAACGTGCAATCTGTCCGCCTTTTCCTGGTTTCATCTCAACATTATGAATAATTGTACCTACAGGCATATTAGCAAGAGGCATAGCATTACCCGGTTTAACATCCACATTTAAACCAGCCATAACAGAATCACCAACACCAAGTCGCTGTGGCGCAAGAATATAACTCAATTGCCCATCCTCATAGCGGATTAAAGCAATAAAAGCAGTACGATTAGGATCGTATTCTAAACGCTCAACCTTTGCTGAAACATCACGTTTAAGACGCTTAAAGTCGACAAACCGATAACTTCGTTTATGTCCACCACCCTGAAAACGAGCAGTAACACGACCGCGATTATTACGTCCACCCTTTGAAGATAAACCTTCAGTTAACATCTTTACAGGTTTTCCCTTATAAAGACAAGAACGTTCCACAATAACAAGCTGACGTTGCCCAGGTGTCGTTGGATTAAATTGCTTAAGTGCCATTATTCCTATCTCCGAGCCTCTTAAAGACCTGTCGAAACGTCGATAGTCTGACCACTGGCCAGAGTCACGATCGCTTTTTTGACATCACTCTGCCGACCAACTATACCTTTGAAACGCTTCACTTTACCCTTACGGACTATCGTGTTAACTGCTTTAACTTTTACGCTAAAAAGCGCTTCAATAGCAGCCTTAATTTCAGGCTTCGTCGCTTTCGGCGCGACATTAAAAGCAACTTGATTATATTCAGAAATCATTGTCGCCTTTTCAGTAATAACTGGACTAATAATTATATCATAATGGCGAAGATCTGTCATTTAAAACGCTCCTCAAGAGCCTCAACAGCTGCTTTTGATAAAACAAGTTTGCTGCGACGCAAAATATCATAAACATTAATTCCCTGAATAGGCAAAATGTCAATATTCGGGATATTAGAGGCTGCACGAAAAAAGTTAATATCAATCTCTTTACCACCGATTAAGAGAGCGTTATTAAATCCAAGCTTAGAAAAATGAGAAACAAGCATTTTCGTTTTAGCATCCTTAACAGTCAACTCATCTACAATAATTAAATCTTTTGCTTTTAATTTTGCAGATAAAGCAAGACGCAACCCAAGAGCACGAATCTTTTTAGGAAGATCATGCGCATGGCTACGAACCACTGGTCCATGTGCCTTACCCCCACCTCTAAACTGCGGTGCACGTGCAGATGAATGTCGAGCACGTCCCGTTCCTTTCTGTTTAAACATTTTTGCCCCTGTTCGCGACACATCAGAACGACCTTGAGATTGATGACTTCCCTGCTGACGACGTGCAAGCTGCCAACGAACAACACGTTGCAAAATATCCTCACGCGGAACAAGATCAAAAATAGCTTCAGAAACCTTTAATTTACCAGCTTCATTACCATCAAGAGTTTTAATTACAAGATCCATTATTAGGCTCCCTCAACTTCAGAGGTTTCCGTCACCGGAGTAACCATTTCCGCGTTCTCCTTCACAAGACGGCGAATACCGGCAGGCTTTGGAGCATTATCAGGAAGACGCTTTTTCACAGCATCCCGTATCAAAATCCAAGAACCTTTAGAACCAGAAACAGCACCACGCACCAAAATTAAACCACGCTCACTATCAGTGGAAATAACTTCAATATTCTGTGTTGTTACACGCACTTGCCCCATATGGCCAGCCATTTTTTTGCCTTTAAAAACTTTACCAGGATCTTGGCACTGTCCTGTAGAACCATGAGCACGATGTGTGATCGAATTACCATGGGAAGCACGATGCCCACCAAAGTTATGTCGTTTCATAACACCAGCAAACCCCTTACCAATACTGGTACCAGTCACATCAACTCTTTGCCCTGGAACAAAATGTTCCACTGTAATCTCAGTACCAACATCAAGAAGATTATCAGGACTTACACGAAACTCTGCTATTTTGGCTTTAGGCTCAACAGAAGCCTTAGCAAAATGTCCACGAAGAGCTTGCGAAGTATTTTTAACCTTAGCAAAGCCTACACCTAATTGAACAGCAGTATAACCATTCTTTTCAACTGTACGCTGAGCAACGACTTGACAATTCTCCAAACGAAGTACCGTCACCGGCACATGCTCACCAGCATCATTATAAATACGGGTCATGCCCAGCTTCTGTGCTATTACACCTGAACGCATCGGGTCTGTTCCTTCCGTCCTCAAACCTCAGAGCTTAATTTCTACATCCACACCAGCAGAAAGATCGAGCTTCATAAGCGCATCCACTGTTTGCGGCGTTGGATCAACAATGTCAAGAAGACGCTTATGTGTTCGCATCTCAAACTGCTCACGACTCTTCTTATCGATATGCGGTCCACGATTGACCGTAAACTTTTCAATCCGCGTCGGAAGCGGAATGGGACCACGGACATTTGCACCGGTACGTTTAGCAGTCGATACAATCTCACGCGTCGACGTATCAAGAATTCTATGATCAAACGCTTTCAAGCGAATGCGAATATTTTGACTGTTCATGCTCTTTATTTCCCTGTTATACAAAGTGCCTTCAATAATCAAAGCACTCAACAAGCATTATTTATTCAATGATCTTAGAGACGATACCGGCACCAACAGTACGACCACCTTCACGAATAGCAAA